>NZ_WWIC01000175.1:0-67044 GCF_009872555.1 Streptomyces sp. SID5643 | reverse complement strand
GTGGTGCTCCATCGTGGTGACGGCGCCCGCGGACGGGTCGACGGAGTGGACCACGGGGTCGTGCAGGTAGGTGCGGACCAGCCGGTCGACGTTGCGGTCCAGGGTGGCCGAGAACAGCATCCGCTGCCCGCCGGGCCGCACCTGGTCGAGCAGCGCGGTGACCTGCGGCATGAAGCCCATGTCGGTCATCTGGTCGGCCTCGTCGAGGACCGTGATGCCCACGTGGTCCAGTCGGCAGTCACCCCGGTCTATGAGGTCCTTGAGCCGGCCGGGCGTGGCGACGACGACCTCGGCGCCGGTGCGCAGCGCGTTCGCCTGCCGGCCGATCGGCAGGCCGCCGACCACCGTGGCGAGCCGCAGCCGCAGCGCGCGGGCGAACGGGGTGAGGGCGTCGGTGACCTGCTGGGCCAGCTCACGGGTGGGCACCAGGACGAGAGCCAGGGGCTGCCGGGTCTCGGCCCGCTGCCCGTCGACGCGGGCCAGCAGAGCGAGCCCGAAGGCGAGGGTCTTGCCCGAGCCGGTGCGGCCGCGGCCGAGGACGTCCCGGCCGGCCAGCGAGTTGGGCAGCGTCGCCGCCTGGATCGGGAACGGCGCGGTCAGGCCCTCGGCGCGCAGCGCGGCCTTGAGCCGCTCGGGCAGGTCGAGGTCGTCGAACGCCTCGACGGCGGGCAGCGCCGGGGTGACGGTGGCGGGCGGTGCGAACTCCTGGCTGGGAGCGGGACGGCGCCCTCCGCGTCCGCCGCCCGCGGAGCGGCCGGCGTTGCCGGCGCCGCCGGACTTGCGGGGCCGGTGCCCGTTGCCGCGGGAATGGGGAGAGCCGTTGTTCTTACGAGCGGTGCGGTCCATGCGGAACCTTCCTCGATGCGGCACGCGTCGAGGAATGCGCGGCGGCGCCGAAGGGCCGCTGGATTCGCAAGAGTTGAGCCGGAGAAGTGCAAAACGAGCCGGGGCCCGCACCGCGAGGGTGCGGGCCCCGGTTCAGGGCGTTCGCGTACGCGTCAGGCGGGAACGATGTTCTCGGCCTGCGGGCCCTTCTGGCCCTGCGTGACGTCGAAGGTGACCTTCTGGCCTTCCTGGAGCTCACGGAAGCCAGAGGTGGCGATGTTCGAGTAGTGGGCGAAGACGTCCGGGCCGCCACCCTCCTGCTCGATGAAGCCGAAGCCCTTTTCCGAGTTGAACCACTTCACGGTGCCGGTAGCCATATGAATCTCCCTTGAGGGCAGTACTCAGGGCCCGCACCTTGCGGACCCGTAGTCGCCGATCTGATCACCCTAAGGAGATCCGAGAATCCTCGGACACAAAAAAGAGTGCTCGTCGACAAAAGGTCGAAAGAGCACTCGAAGTCTCTGGGAACCAAAACTGCAACGCGAACCAACGTAGCACAGGCCGCGTCGGATGGCCCGGAAATCTCGTACCCGGGGTGGATCGGTCCGCCCGTTCGTACTGCGTTTCGAGTACCGGAGATTGTCGGCAGGCGCACGACGACGGGACGGCCCCCTCACGGACAGGCTCGACACACGTCCGACACCAGATGGGGAGATCTCCTGCCGTGGCTGCTTTCCTGTATCGACTGGGCCGTCTGGCCTTCCGGCGGCGCTGGTACGTCGCCCTTGTCTGGGCGGCCGTCCTGGCCGCCGTGGGACTGGGCGCCCTCAAGGCGCCGGGGGCCGTCGACGAGGAGTTCTCGATGCCCGGCATCGAGTCCCAGAAGGCGTTCGACCTGATGGAGCAGCGCTTCCCCGGCGCCACGGCCGACAGCGCGACGGCCCGGGTCGTCTTCATCGCGCCGAGCGGCGAGAAGGTCACGGCCGCCGAGAACAAGAAGGCCGTCGAGAAGGCCGTGGCCGGACTCGGCGACGGCACGCAGGTCGCGAACGCCGTCGACCCGTTCGCGGCGAAGACCATCAGCAAGGACGGCACGACGGCCTTCGCGACGGTCACCTACAAGGTCGGCGCGGCCGACCTCACCGACGCCGGCCGCAGCCATCTGGAGCGGACCATCGACCAGGCGCGGGACTCCGGGCTGACCGTCGAGGCGGGCGGTTCCGCGCTGGCCGCCGAGGGCGGGCCGGGCGGCATGGCCGAGCTGATCGGCGTGGCGATCGCCGCGGTGGTGCTCCTGATCACCTTCGGTTCGCTGGCCGCCGCCGGGCTGCCCCTGCTGACGGCCGTGATCGGCGTCGGCGTGAGCATGGCCACGATCCTCGCCCTGTCCAGTGCCCTGGGCCTGTCCACGACCACCGGCACCCTCGCGATGATGCTGGGCCTCGCCGTCGGCATCGACTACGCCCTGTTCGTCGTCTCCCGCTACCGCGAGGAGCGCGCCAAGGGCCGCACACCGCAGGAGGCGACCGGAACGGCCGTCGGCACGGCCGGTTCCGCGGTCGTGTTCGCCGGGCTCACCGTCGTGATCGCGCTGGCCGGTCTCGCCGTGGTCGGCATCCCGATGCTCACCAAGATGGGGCTGGCCGCGGCGGGCGCGGTCGTCGTCGCCGTGCTGATCGCCCTCACCCTCGTCCCGGCGCTCCTCGGCTTCTGGCCGAACGCCGTGCTCACCCGCAAGGCCCGCAGGAGCGGCCGGATCGAGGAGAGCACCGGGGCCAACGCCGGCACCCGCTGGGCGCGGTTCGTGCTGCGCCGCCCCCTGCCCGTCCTGCTCCTCGGCGTCGTCGGCCTGGGCGCCCTCGCCCTGCCCGCCGCCGATCTCCAGCTGGGCATGCCCGGGGACGAGGCCAAGCCGGTCTCCACCACCGAGCGCCGGGCCTACGACGCGCTCGCCGAGGGCTTCGGACCGGGCTTCAACGGACCGCTGACCGTCGTCGTGGACGCCAAGGGCGCAGCCGACCCGAAGGCCGCCGCCGGCACGATCGCCAAGGAGATCGGCGGCACCGAGGGCGTCGTGTCCGTCTCCCCGGCCCGCTTCAACGAGGCCGGCGACACCGCCGTCTTCTCGGCCGTGCCCGCCACCGCGCCGACCGACGAGAAGACCAGGAACCTGGTGACCGCCATCCGGGACGAGCGCCCCGGTATCGAGTCCGGCACCGGTGCGAGCTACGAGGTCACCGGCACCACCGCGATGAACATCGACATCGCCGAGAAGGTCCAGGCGGCGCTCATTCCGTACCTGGTCGTCGTGGTCGGCCTGGCGATCGTGCTGCTGCTGGTGGTCTTCCGGTCCCTGCTCGTCCCGCTCAAGGCGGCCCTCGGCTTCCTGCTGTCGGTGCTGGCCTCGCTCGGCGCGGTCGTCGTGGTCTTCCAGCAGGGCCACGGCGCGGAACTCCTCGGCGTGGAGCAGACCGGCCCGATCATGAGCCTGATGCCGATCTTCCTGGTGGGCATCGTCTTCGGCCTCGCGATGGACTACGAGGTGTTCCTCGTCTCCCGCATGCGGGAGGCGTACGTCCACGGCGAGTCGCCCTCCCAGGCGATCACCTCCGGCTTCCGCCACAGCGCCCGGGTGGTCGTGGCCGCCGCCCTCATCATGATCGCGGTGTTCGCCGGGTTCATCGGCGAGAGCGACTCCATGATCAAGATGATCGGCTTCGGGCTCGCCTCGGCCGTCCTGTTCGACGCCTTCGTCGTACGGATGGCGATCGTGCCGGCCGTCCTCGCCCTGCTCGGTGACAAGGCCTGGTGGCTGCCGAAGTGGCTGGACCGGGCGCTGCCGCGGGTCGACGTGGAGGGTGAGGCCCTCAGCCGGCCGGCGCGGGAACCGGCCGCGGACACCGCACCCGGCCTGGAGCCGGCCCGCACCTGAGGAACCCCCGCCCAGGGCCGTCCGTGGTGAAGGACACGGGCGGCTCCCGGGCGTTGCGGCCCGCCGTCGACCACGATGGTCCCAGCCCCACCGACCGGAGAGCCCGATGATCATCAGTCTGGAGCGGCGCTACCAGGACCGCCTCGAGGAGTTCTCGGCACGCCACGTGTTCCTCGTCGATCTGGCGATGGTCCTGGCCCTGATGGGCTGTACCGCCCTCGGCGCCACGCTCACCATGCCCGGTGCCGGACCGCCGGACCATGACGAGACCACCGCCGCCGTCATGGGAGTGGCCTGTCTCGTCCTGCTCAAGCACCGCACCCACCCGCGCACCACCGTCGTCGTGGCCGGGGCCTGCACGGTGACCGCGGTCGGACTCGGCTACCTGGTCACGCCCCTGCTGCTGGCACCGGTCATGGCGGCCCTCTACTGGCTGGCCGCGCTCACCGACCGCAGGTCCACCCGCATCCACGGTCTGATCACCCTGTTCGCGGTGACGCTCGCGGCGGTGTTCTCGGGCTCCATGAACCACGTCTCGCTGCTGCTGCGGACGATCGGCCCGGTCTTCTGGCTGATGCTGCCGCTCGCCGCCGGCAAGATGACGCAACTGCGGCGCGCCTACCTCCGGTCGGTGCAGGCCCGGGCCGAACGCGCCGAGCGCACCAGGGAGGAGGAGGCCCGCCTGCGGGTCACCGAGGAGCGGGTGCGCATCGCCCGGGAGCTGCACGACGTGGTGGCCCACCACATGGCTCTGGCCAACGCCCAGGCGGGCACGGCCGCCCACCTCGCCCTCACCAGCCCCGAGCAGAGCCGGAAGATCCTCACCGACCTGACCGGCACCACGTCCTCCGCGCTGCGGGAACTCAAGGCCACGCTCGGTCTGCTGCGCGACGACGACGCCCCCGGCTCCCCGGGGCTGGAACCGTCCCCGGGCCTGGCCCGCCTGCCCGAACTGGTCTCGGCGTGCCAGTCGGCGGGGCTGAAGGTCACCGTCACCACGGCGGGGGAGCCGCAGCCGCTGTCGCCCGGCGTCGACCTGACCGCGTACCGGATCGTGCAGGAGGCCCTCACCAACGTCACCAAGCACGCCACGGCCGAGGCCGCCCGCGTCCTGCTCACCTACACCGGCTCCCGGCTGCTGATCACGGTCAGCAACGACGGCCCCAGCAAACCGGAGGCCGCCCGGGGGCGCGGCTTCGGCGTGACGGGCATGCGCGAACGCGCCCTGTCCATCGGCGGCGAACTGTGCGCGGGCCCCCGCCCCCAGGGCGGCTTCGAGGTCACCACCGCGCTGCCCCTGCAACCCTCCGTCCACCTCGCGGAAGGAACCCCCGCATGAGCATCAGGGTGCTGCTCGCCGACGACCAGGCGCTGCTGCGGGCCACGTTCCGCATCCTCATCGACTCGTGCCCGGACCTGGAGGTGGTCGCCGAGGCCTCCGACGGCGCCGAGGCGGTCGAGCGGACCCGGGAGCTCCGCCCCGACATCGTCCTCATGGACATCCGCATGCCCGGCACCGACGGCCTCACCGCCACCTCCGAGCTGTGCGCCGACCCGGAGCTGTCCGCCACCCGCGTCCTGATCCTGACCACGTTCGAGACCGAGGACTACGTCGCCCAGGCCCTGCGCGCCGGCGCCAGCGGCTTCCTCGGCAAGGACGTCACCGCCGACACCCTCCTGACGGGTCTGCGCACGGTGGCCTCCGGCGAGGCCCTCCTCTCGCCCGTCGCCACCCGCTCCCTGATCACCCGCTTCCTCATGGCGCCGGCCCCCGGCACCGGCCTCGCGTCCCCCGAGCGCCTCGCCGACCTCACGGTCCGGGAGCGGGAGGTGATGGCGCTGGCCGCGGAGGGCCGGTCCAACACGGAGATCGCCGAGGACCTCACGCTCAGCCCGCTGACCGTGCGCACGCACATCCACCGGGCCATGACCAAGCTGCACGCCCGGGACCGCGCGCAACTGGTCGTCATCGCGTACCAGACGGGGCTGGTGCGGGCGACGCCACCGGCGTGACGCGGGGTCCTACGGCCTGCCGTACGCCGCCACCATGATGCTCTCGGCGGTCCTGTTCATGCCCTCGCCCTTGGCGTCGGTGGAGTTGACGCTGTAGACGAGGGTGCGGGAGCCGTCGCGGGTGGAGGCGATGGCGGCGTTGTACCCCCAGCGCCCGCCCGTCTTGCCCCACACCTCGCGTCCGCCCAGCACCTTCATGGACAGGCCCACGGAGTAGGCGGCCGGTTCCCCCGTCCCGAAGTCGGTCACCTCCGGCAGGGTGAACATCTCCTCCAGCAGCGGCCCGCGCACCACACGGCCCTGGAACAGGGCGTCGGTGAAGCGCTCCAGGTCGGCGGTGGTCGAGATGATGTCCCCGGCCGCCCATCCGTCCGTCGCCCTCCACACGGAGACGTCCCGGAGCCCGGTCGTGCCGTCGTCCAGGCGCATGGTCTGGTAGCCGTGGTTGTGCGGCCCGGCGATGCGGGCGGCGGACCCGGGGAGGTAGGTGTTCCGCAGCCCGAGCGGCCCGAGCACCCGCCGGGCGACCTGGCGCTCGTAGGAGTCATGGGTGACGCGCTCGATGAGCAGGCCGGTGACGGTGTAGCCGATGTTGAGGTAGTGCTGGCGCTCGCCCGGCGCGAACTCGCGCTTCTTCGACGTGGCCGAGCGGACCATGTCCTCGGGGTCGTGGACCTGGAAACGGTTCGCGTACGCCTCCTCGACGGTGGTGCCGGGGAAGCCGGGGGCCGGGATGCCGTGCGTGTGGTTGAGGAGCTGCCGGACGGTGACGCCCGCGTACGACGCCGGGATCAGCTCCGGCAGGTAGGAGCGGGCGCTGCGGTCGAGGTCCAGCCGTCCCTCCTGGGCCAGTTGCAGGGCGACCGCGGCGGTGAAGACCTTGGTCACCGACCCGGCGCGGAAGCGGGCGGCCGGATCGGCGGGCCGGCCGGTCCGCAGATCGTGCACACCCGAACTGCCGTGCCAGACACCTTCCCTGCCCCCGACCCGCACGAGCGCGGCGGTGGCGTCGGCACGGGGAAGGCCCGCGATGGCGGCTTCGAGGGCCGGGCCCGGGGACGGCGCGGCCGTCGACGCGGCGGGGGCGGAGGCGGCGGCCGGGAGCACGGACGGCCCCACGGCGATCCCGGCGACGAGGACGGCGGCGGTGAGCAGACCGGTACGCATCTTCATGGCGAACTCCGTTGGGACGAGGCGACGTTGTGCGACGCCCTCATCCTCCGCAGCCGTGCCGTCCCGCGGATCGCCCCCGCCGGTGGTCCTGCGGCGTCACTTCCTCGCCTGCGCGGGGGAGGGCCCGGCCCCGGCCGCTCCCCCGGGCGGGGGATCCCCGGCCGCGACGAGGCCGGTCTCGTACGCGCAGATCACGGCCTGGATGCGGTCCCGGAGGCCCAGTTTCGCCAGCACGTTGCCGACGTGCGTCTTGACGGTGTGGTCGCTGACCACCAGCTCGGCGGCGATCTCGGCGTTCGACAGGCCGCGCGCGAGCAGCAGCAGCGTCTCGCGCTCCCGGGCGGTCAGGACGTCCAGCCGCGGGTCGGGCCGGCGGCCGCGGGCGGCGGCGGGCCGGGTGTACTGCTCGACCAGCCGCCGGGCGACGGAGGGGGCGAGCAGCGAGTCGCCCCGGGCGACGACCCGCACGGCGTGCACGAGGTCGTCGCGGCGGACGTCCTTGAGCAGGAAGCCGCTCGCGCCCGCGTGCAGCGCGTCGTACACGTACTCGTCGGAGTCGAAGGTCGTCAGCATCACCGTCCGGCAGTCGCTCGCCGCGCTGATCACCCGGCAGGCCTCGATGCCGTCCGTGCGGGGCATCCGGATGTCGAGCAGCGCGACGTCGGGCGCGTGCCGGCGCACCGCGTCGACGGCGCCGCCGCCGTCAGCCGCCTCGGCGACGACCTCGATGTCCGGCTGCGCGTCCAGGATCATCGCGAAGCCGCTGCGCACGAGTTCCTGGTCGTCGGCGACGACGACACGGATCGTCACGTCCCCGCCTCCGCCGCGACGGAGAGGGGAATGCGCACCCGCACCTCGAAGCCGTGCCCGTCCGCTCCCGGCCCGGCGACCGCGTCGCCCCCGTGCGCGGCGGCCCGCTCCCGGATGCCGGCGAGCCCGTGCCCGCCCCGGTGGGGCACGGCCTGCGCCCCTCGCCCGTCATCGCTCACGCCGACCTCCAACTCGTCCTCCCTGCGGATCAGTTCCACGGTCACGGTCTGCGCCTCCGCGTGCCTGACGACATTGGTCAGAGCCTCCTGGACCACCCGGTAGACGGTCACCCCGACCCCGTCGGCCACCGGCCCGGTGTCTCCCGCGGTCCGGTACTCCACGTCGAGCCCGCTGCCGCGCACCCGGTCGAGAAGGCCGGGCAGCGCGCCGAGCCCGGGCTGCGGCTCGCGCGGGGCGGTGCCGCCCTCCTCGGCACCGTCCCGGAGCACCCCGAGCATGTGACGCAGTTGCGCCATGGCGTCCCGCCCGGTCGCGGAGATGGCGTCGAAGGCGGCCTCGGCCCGCTCGGGCGCGGCCCGTACCGCCACCGGTCCGGCCTCGGCCTGCACGATCATCAGGCTCACGGCGTGGGAGAGGATGTCGTGCATCTCCCGCGCGATCCGGGCCCGTTCGCGCGCGGCGGCCTGTTCGGCCTCGACGCGGTGGGCCCGCTGCCGGGCGTCGGTCAGCCGCCCGAAGACGTAGGCCGCGGCGAAGACGAAGACGGAGAAGGTCAGTTCACGGGCCGACCGGGTGTTGAGCCAGACGCCCACCGGCACGGCCACCACCAGCACCAGTCCGGCGACGAGCCGCCGCACCGGGCCCGCCAGCGCGGCGATGGTGTACGTGACCACCAGCCCGGCGTACGGCAGCGGCTGCCCGGGCCCGTCGACGGTCAGCCGGTACAGCAGGTTGGTGCCCAGTATCGCGAACAGCACGGCGAGCGGAGCGCGCCGGCGCCAGACCAGGGGCACGACGGTGAGCGTGCTCATCCCGTACGCGGCCCAGGTCGCCGGCGGCAGCCCGGGCGCGCGCGGCACCAGGAACGGCATCGTCATCGCGCCCTGGACGAGCAGCGCGACGCCGATGTCGACCAGAAGCGGATGGGCCGCTCCCAGCGCCCGCCCGCGCTCCCACCACGCGCGCACTTCCCCGCGTATGCCCATGGCGACCTGCCCCCGTCCCGTGCGGCCCGACCCCGGAACGGTAGCGGGACGGCGGCCTCACGCGCCGGGAGAACAAGCCCTGGTTCAGGGCGCGTCCGGCGGTGTCCAGGCCGCCACCAGGTCCACCAGCCCGGGGAACCGGGCGTTGAGGTCATCCACGCGGACGTGGCTGCGGCGTTCCAGGCCGTACTGGCGCTGGCGGGTGACGCCGGCCTCGCGCAGGGCCTTGAAGTGGTGGGTGAGGGAGGACTTGGGGCGGTCGAGGCCGAACCAGCCGCAGGAGTGGTCGAACGCCTCCGAGTCGAGCAGGAGTTTGCGCACGATCCGCAGCCGCAGCGGGTCGCTCAGCGCGCCCAGCACGGTCTCCAGCCGCAGCTCCCCGACCGCCGGCTCGGGCAGCGGTTCCGGCAGGTTCTCCGGCTCCGGCACGACCTTGATGACCGGCGCCTGTCGAACCGTCGCAGACATAGGCAACTCCCTGTAACCGAAATCCTATGTACGAGTTTAATCGTACTGCATGTTAAGTTCGAATGGACTCGTACTTAGCTTGCCGAGGGAGCAACCCATGTCGCAGAGCCGGACCTCGTCCGCCGGGACGGTGGACGCCCATCAGGTGGATGACCAGCCGGCCGCAGTGCCGGAGCCGGCCACGCCCGCACCGCCGGAGCGGGCCGCCGCGGCCCGCACGCCCACCTGGTGGGTGTGGCTGGCGGCCTGGCCGGTCACCGCCGTCTTCGTGCTGTCCAACGCGGCGACCCCGCTGTACGTGCTGTGGCAGCGCGACATCGGGTTCTCCAAGGGCACGCTGACCGTCGTCTTCGCGTTCTACATCGTCGGACTGCTCGGCTCGCTGCTCGTGTCGGGCGTCGTCTCCGACCGGCTGGGACGCAAGCCCGTGCTGCTGCCCGCCCTCGCGCTCGCCCTGGCCGCATGCGCGATCTTCGCGACCGCCACGACGGTCGTCGCCCTGATCGTCGCCCGGCTGTTCACCGGTATCGCCGTCGGCGCGGTCGTCTCCGCCGGAATGGCCGCGGTGATGGACGTGGCGGGCCCGGAGCGCAAGCGGCTGGCCGCGCTGCCGGCCTCCTGCGCGATGGTCTTCGGGGCCGGTCTCGGCCCGCTGCTCGCCGGCCTGCTGAGCGAGACGCTCCCGGGCCCCACCGTCACCGTCTTCGTCGTCGAGGCGGTCCTGCTGCTCACGGCCGTCCTCGCCGTGCTGCGCATGCCGGTACGCCGTCCCGCCGGCCGCGGCAAGGGCGCCTGGGTGCGCGTGCCCGGCGTGCCGCACGGCAACGGCATCCATCTCGCCCTGGGCATCGCGGTGTTCGCCCCCGGCATCACCGCCACGTCCTTCGTGCTGTCGCTCGGCCCCACCCTGCTGACCGAACTGCTCGGCACCACCAGCCGGATCGTGGCCGGAGCCATGGCGTTCGCCATGTTCCTCGCCGCCACCGGCGTCCAGTTCGCCGTGCAGAGGCTGCCCCGGCGCACCATCCTGGCCGCCGGTGCGATCAGCACCACCCTCAGCATGGCCGCGCTGATCGCCGCCGTGCACGCCTCGTCGGTCGCGCTGCTCGTCGCCTCCGCCCTGCTCGCCGGGGCCGGCCAGGGCATGGGCCAGCTCGGCGGCCTGTCACTGCTCAACTCCACCGTCCCGGCGCAGCGTCTCGCCGAGGCCAACGCCGCGCTGAACGTGGGCGGTTACCTCCCGGCCGGCCTCCTGCCGGTGTCCACCGGCTACCTCATGGACGCGGTGGGCCTGCCCACCGGCGCGACCCTCTTCGGCACCGCCCTGATGGGCCTCGCCGTCATCGGCGGACTCGTCGTGCTCTCCGGCCACCGCCGGGTGGCCGAGCCGGTGTGACGGGCCGCGACGCCTCGCAGCGGGCGCGCACCCCCTCACGCTCCCGCGGCCCGGAAGGTGACCTCTCGGCGGACGGCCTCGTCGATCTCCTCGACGGTGAGCAGTGGTGTCGCCCGGGTGCGGACGGTCCCGCTGGCCTTGACGGTGAGGCTGACGGCGGCCATGGAGACGCTGTCGGGGAAGTCGAGGATCATCACGACGTCGTCGTCCCCGAAGGCGAAGTACATCGCCTCGACCCGCCCCCCGAGCCCGCTGACGACCTGCTCCACGCGGCCCGGCGCCCACTGCCCCCCTCTCCGAGCAGGCCCTTGGAGCCTTAGGTGGTGTAACCGGCCTGAATGAGGAACTTCGGCATCGCTGTTTGCCGCCCATCGCTAGTCGGGTGTGCGGCATGTCATCCCGGCGTGTCGGCGGTCGCTGTGCGCAGAGGCTCGTATTCACCCGCTCGGCAGCCGTCAGGAGGCCATCGCCGTGTGGAAGTGTCTTCCCTCCACGAGGGCACGGACCTCACGTTCGAGACATCCGGGCCGCAGGGGGAAGGCGGCCGCCCCAGCGGCGTGCGTACCGGGCCGGAGTACGGCCCACCGGCTCCTACGGAGTGATCGCCTGCCGCACACGCTGTGCCCGCTCAAGATCGGGGTGCCCCGCCGCATACCGGGCCACATAGATGGAAACGGCCCTGCCGATGTCAGTGACCGCGCCCTCCTGGTCCCCCGCCGCACGCCGGGTCAGTGAGCGCTCGACCACCGCGTCGGCCACGTACGGGTGCTCGTTGCCCATGCACCGCTCGAACATGGCGACGGCCCGGTCCAGCACCGACATCGATTCCTCGTAGCGGCCCTGGTCGCACAGCAGCGCACCCAGTTTCGTGAGACTACCCGCCACATCCGGGTGGTCCTGGAACTCCTCCTCCCGCACCGCAACAACCCGCCGGAGCAATCCATACGCCTCCTCCAGGCGCCCCGAGCGTCGCAGGACCTCGGCGAGGTGACCGTCGACATCGATCACGTCGCGGTGGTTCTCCCCGTAATCGGCCCCGTAGTCTGCGATGAGCAGGGTGCGCGCCGTGCGCAGTTCCTGCTCCGCCGCATCGAGGTCGTCCAGTTCCCGGCTGATGATGCCGAGATGCTTGTGACACGTGGCCATGTCGATGGCCGGGGTGTCCGGCAGGGCAGAACGGACCTCAAGCGCCTCGCGGTAGGCATCGGCGGCTTCCTGGAGACGGCCGCGCCTCCACAGGGCGTCTCCGTACGTCACCCACGCCTCCGCTACCAGCGGAGGCCGTACGCCGTCGGACTGACGCAAGCGCTCCAGTACCTCACGGGCGACCTGTTCGGCTTCCTCGAATGCGGTCGACTCTCGAAGGATTCGACTCAGATGGAGGCGCAGTCGGCCCACGAAGTGTTCTTGGTCGCCGAGTTCGCCGAGTTCGCCGACCGCCGCGATGGCCTGCTCGGTCACGCGGCGGGCCTCCCCCAGCTCGGCCTGGTGGTAGTAGACACGGCCGAGTGCGGCGAGCGCCGTGGCTCTCGCCAGTCGGTCGGGTTCCACTCGTGACGACTCCACCTCCACAGACTGCTCCAGCAGTCCCCGGGCCGGACGGTGTTCGCCCCGGAGGTGCAGATAGCGTCCCGCACGCAGCAGCAGTGATCCCAATTGGGTGGGACAGCGCTCCTGGAGCAGTGGGTAGTGGGCCGCCCGCGCCTCGGTGAGTTCCAGAACGTGCGGCATGAGACGTCGGCACGTCACCCAGGACGCAGGGCTCAAAGGTTCCAGGGGGAACGCTGCGTTCACCAAGGTCAGGGCCGAACAGACCGCCCAGCGCTGTTCCTCGGGACCGGCCATCCGACTGAGCACATACTCCTGAGCCAGGCGGTGGATGGTGATGCGGTCCTCCGTGGCGTCGACCAGCGACAGCCTGACCAGGACCACCAGCGCCCGGTCGTACTCGGCACGTGTGGCCGGGAGCCCCCCTCGCTCCCCGTCGACGACACCGATGTGCTCGGGCACCAGGTCTCTTGGAATGTCGTCCGGCGCCAGAAAGGAGAAGACGGAGAGCAGCGCCCGGACATGCGGGTTCTCGTCGTTGGCTGAGTCGAAACTGACATTCCAGGAAGTGGCCATGGCTGAGGCAAACCAATCCGTGTCGGCTGCTGCTGACATGTGGCGCGGTCCCTCACCCAGCAGGGACCGGTATCCGGCCAGCGACGCACGGCGCTCCTCCACATAGGCGCCGACGTACTCCAGGGCGAAGGGAAGACCGCCGAGGCGGGCGGTGACGTCCCGCGCGGCCTCGCGGTCGGATTCCCGCGTGCGTTTGAGGAGGAAGGCCTCGCCGTCGTCCACGTCGAAGGCTCTCAACGGGACCCGGGTCACGCCCAGAGAGCCCCAGTTGGGGTTGCGCGACGTGATCAGCACGTCGCCGTTCGACGCTCGGGGCCAGATCGTGGAGACATCCGGGGGCTGCTCGACGTTGTCGTACACAAGGAGCCAGCGGCTCCGCTCGCGCAGAGCGCTCCAGAGCCGGGTGAGCACCACCGTCAGGTCCGGGACCTCCTCCACCCCCAGAGTCCGTGCGAGTTCAGAGAGCTGACCGCTCAATGACACCTGACGCTCGGCATTGACCCACCAGACCACGTCGTAGTGGCTGCCGAAGCGGTGTCCGAACTCCAGCGCTGTCTCAGTCTTGCCGACTCCCGGCAGACCCACCAGGCCGCCGGCGTCGGGGCGGGACCCGCCGTCGTCAGAGAGCAAGCACTGTGCCAACGTGGCCAACGCAGTGTCACGATCGGTGAAGTGCGGGTTGCGCGGCGGAAAGTTGGTGATGGCCGCGCCCCATGCGGGGTAGCCGAGCCCAGCGGCGAGAAGTGCCACGTCTGTCACCGCACCCCCGGGTGTGAGGCCGAACCGGTGGAGTCGTGTCACCAGAGCGGACGCAGCCACATCCGGTTCCCTGGACGACAGGTTCAGACAGGCGTCGTGGGGCAGCGTCGAGAGCGGATCGGCCTCTCCCCACCGCGCGTCGCCCCAGAGATCGAGTGATCCGTAGCGGATCCAGATGATCGGCTCGCCCGCCTCATGGGCGGCGATCAGATGGTGAAGCCATCCGGCGTAATGGGCCAGGTTCTGCGGCGGAACCTCGGGAAGCAGGACCAGGGCGCTGTCGGCGCCGTCCAGGAGCTGCTCTACGGCCTGATCCGGATGGTCGTCCCGGGTCGGCAGCCCGCCCCTTCGCAGGACGGTGAACCCGGCGCGGACCAGTACCGTCGCGGTCCAGTCCGCCCAGGTCCGCTCCCCTGGCAGGTAGCAGAGGGCTATCGTCGGCTGTTCCGACGGCATGTCCTGAGCCCCGTGCGGATCGCTGACACGACCAGGCTCCGCAACCCCGCGGTCGGTCACGGCAGCCGTACCGAGATAGGTGATGCCGGCCGTCAGTCCCGTGGCGACGACCTGGGACAGGGACGGGCTTCCGGCGAACCCCTCGCCGACGCTGGCGTAAGAGACGACGGCCCCACCGAGCGCCATGACGGAGGGCATCGCGATTCGGGCCATCCACGTACGCGCGGCCGGACCGGGCCCACAGGCCACGGCATCACCCTCGGGCCCCGCCAAGGAGGCGGACGGGGGATCGAGGTCATCCGGCCCGGGCTCGGGGAGGAGGGACATCAGGTCGGCCGACCTTCCGGGGAGCTGGTGACGGCAGAGCGCATCCTCACCCCTCGCTCAAGTCAACTCCTGCCAAGCTTAGGCGATTTGTTCGTTGATCGCAGTGCTTGCGCGGACAAGGGGATGACCTGGGGGGTGCGGCGAGCTGCTTCGAGTGTTGCGGGAACGAGGCGGCGAAGTCATCCAGCGGGTGCGGCCATTGCTCGCCCCGGGGCCGACGTCCGGGCGGGCAGCAGGCGCGTGACCGGTCATGGATCGTGGCGGCACTCCGGCTGGGCACCACCCTTTACGCTTGATCCCGTGGAGCTCCTGCACCTGCGCTATTTCGTCGCCGTCGCCCAAGAGCTGAACTTCTCCACCGCCGCCCGCAAACTGCACATGGCCGCCTCTCCGCTGAGCCGGCGGATCAAGGACCTCGAGAACGAGCTCGGGCACCGGCTGTTCGACCGGGACACCCATCACGTACGGCTCACCGCGGCCGGAAACGCACTGCTGCCGATCGCGCGCGGGGTGCTGGAGCAGGTCGACTCCATCACCTGGCGGCTGGACGAGACGGCCCGGCCGCAGCGCACCACCCTGCTGCTCGGCGTGCCCACCGGTGTCCATCCCGACCTGCGGGAACGGATGGACGCCCTGGCCGAGCGGGTCAGCGACCGGTTCGAGATCAAACGCTGGCCCGGCGGCACCGACCGCCTCGTCGACGCCGTGTGCGACGGCCGGCTGGCGCTGACCCTGGCCCGGCTCCCGGCCGGTGGTGACCCGGCGCTGGAGCGGCTGCCGGTCATGTCCGAGCGGCTCGGCGCGGTCGTGCCCCGGGACCGGTTCGCCGGGCGCGAGTCCGTCGCCCTCGCGGAACTGGCGGACCTCGCCTACGCGGGCTCCCCGACGGCGGTGACGAACGCCTACTTCCGTGGCCTCGACCAGCAGCTCGCCGAACTCGGCATCAAGAAGCGCATCGAACTGGGCAGTGCCACATTCGAGGGGATCTCCGAAATAGTCTCCAGTGGTCTGGCATTCTCCATTTCCATGCTGGACTCCAGAAGTCCGGTGCAGAATTACCGTCTCGACAACGTCACCGTCCTTCCCTTCTCCGATTTCCATCCTCGTCTGGAGACCGGGCTGATCTGGCGCAAGGACCGGGCGAACGGCGGTGACCTGCAAGAAGTTGCGGCGGCTGCCCGGGAGATCTTCGCCGACCCGCTCCACTCATAATCGCCATAAAATCTCCACGAAAAGCGGTATGACCACTGCGGTCATGCCGCTTTTCGTTATTCGGTCACACCATTGGTTTCCGTTCGGAGAATCTCCGCGCTAACTTAGTTTCCAGATACACATACATGGCGAGCGAAGGAGTGAAGAAACCGATGACGGACAGCACCGACACCGTCGCCGGCCCGCTGCACGGCGTCCGGGTGATCGACCTCTCGACCGTGGTGATGGGCCCCTACGCCGCCCAGATCCTCGGCGACCTGGGCGCTGACGTGATCAAGATCGAGTCGCCGTCCGACACCGTGCGCAACGGCCACTACCGCACGACCCCGGGCATGACCCCGCTGAACCTCAACGTCAACCGCAACAAGCGCAGCGTCGCCCTCAACCTCAAGGACGACACCGACCGCGAACGCGCACTGCGGCTGATCGACACCGCGGACGTCCTGATCACCAACATGCGCCCCGGCGCCCTGCACCGCCTCGGCCTGTCCTACGACGACATCGCCGCCCGCAACCCCGGCCTCGTCTACGCGCACGCCCAGGGCTTCCGCAGCGACTCGGACCGGGCCGGGAACGCCGCGTACGACGAGACCGTGCAGGCCGCCTCCGGCCTGGTCGACATCGCCGACCGCGCACTCGGCGAGCCCGTCTACCTGCCGACCATCATCGGCGACAAGGTCTCCTCGCTGACCATCGCCTACAGCGTGCTGGCCGCCCTGCTGCACCGGAACAACACCGGCCAGGGCCAGCTCATCGAGATCCCCATGACGGACACGCTGATCGCGTTCAACCTGGTCGAGCACCTCGCGGGCCACACCCACGTGCCCGAGACCGGCCCCACCGGCTTCGCACTGTCGATGCTGAAGGGCCACAAGGCCGTGCGCACCAAGGACGGCCTGGCCTGTGTCATGCCGTACAACCCGCACAACTACCGGGACTTCTTCACCGCCGCCGGGCGTCCGGACCTCGCCGGGGACCCGCGCGTGAACGGCGACGCCATCGACAGCGCCGACCACGAGGACCTGGCCGCGCTGCTGGCGGCCTGCGCCCCGGCGCTGACCACCGAGGAGTGGGCGGAGGTGTGCGCCGAGCACAGCATCCCGATGGCCCCGGTGCTGGAGCTCGACCGCGCCCACGACGACCCCTACGTCCGGGACGGCCACCTGCTCGACACCGCCGAGCACCCGACGGAGGGCACGGTCCGCACCATCGGCATCCCGCTGCGCTTCTCCGCCACCCCCGGCTCGATCCGCCGGCTCGCACCGGTCGCCGGCCAGGACACCGAGGACGTCCTCGCCGAACTCGACGCCACCACCCGCTGATCACCACAGGAGGACCGTCATGAGCACCCCCGCACCTGCCGTCGTGCGCACCGAACGCATCGGCTCCACCCTGCTGATCACCCTGGACCGCCCCGAGGCCCGCAACGCCGTGAACGCGGCGACCGCCACCGCGCTGGCCGCCGCACTCGACGAGCTGGAGGCCGACCCCGCCCTGCGGGTCGGCGTCCTGACCGGCGAGGGCGGCACGTTCAGCGCCGGCATGGACCTCAAGGCCGCCCTGCGCGGCGAGTCGCCCGAGGTCGAGGGCCGCGGCTTCGGCGGCCTGACCGAGGCCCGGCCGGGCAAGCCGCTGATCGCCGCCGTGGAGGGCTTCGCCATGGGCGGCGGCTTCGAACTGGCCCTGGCCTGCGACCTGATCGTCGCCGCCGAGGACGCCCGGTTCGGCCTGCCCGAGGTCAAGCGCGGCCTGATCGCCGCGGGCGGCGGCGTGATCCGGCTGCCCGGGCGCATTCCGCATCACCTCGCGATGGAGTTCCTGCTGACCGGTGATCCCGTCGACGGCCGCCGGGCCGGCGAACTGGGCCTGGCCAACCGGGTCACGGACACGGGGCAGGCCGTCGCCGAGGCGCTCCGGCTGGCCGAACGGGTCGCGGCGAACGCCCCGCTCGCCCTCGCGGCCGTCAAGCGCGTCGTCCGCGCCGCCGACGGAGCGTCCGAGAAGGAGGCCTTCGCCTTCCAGCGCGGGGAGATGAAGACCCTGATGGCCTCGGACGACGTCCGCGAGGGCATGACCGCCTTCGCCGAGCGCCGCCCCGCGCGGTGGACCGGGCGGTGAGCCGGACATGAAGGCCGAGGACGTACGAGAGCACGTCACCACCCCCCTCACCAGCCCGGCATACGCGCCGATGGTGCCGCGCTTCACCGACCGCGAGTACCTCAACGTCGTCTACCGCACCGACCCCGACGCGCTGCGGGCCGTGGTCCCCGAGCCCCTGCGGATCGACGAGCCGCTGGTCCGGTTCGAGGTCATGAAGATGGGTGACGTCAGCGGCTACGGCCCCTACACCGAGGCCGGCCAGGCGATAGCGGTCGGCTTCGAGGGCGAGCGGGGCGAGTACCTGCACGCGATGCACCTCGACAACTTCCCGGCGACCGCCTCCGGCCGCGAGGTCTCCGCCTACCCGAAGGTCATCGGCTCCCCGGCGCTGTACGTCGACTCCGGCGCGCTCGTCGGCACCCTCGACCACGGCAGCCTGCGGGTCGCCACCGCGACCATGGGCTACAAGCACCACGAACTGGACCGGGCCGAGGCCGCGGCGCAGATCACCGTGCCCACCTTCATGCTCAAGACGATCCCCGGCTACGACGGTCGGCCGCGTGTGCAGGAACTCGTCCGTACCCGCATCACCGACGTCACCGTCAAGGGTGCCTGGACCGGCCCCGCCCGGCTCCAGCTGTTCCAGCACGTGCTCGCCCCGCTGGCCGACCTGCCGGTGCTGGAGGTGGTCTCCGCCGGCCACATCCTCACCGACCTGACGCTGTCCGGCGTCGAGCCGGTCCACGACTACCTGAAGGGAGCCGCGTCATGACCCGTGCCTTCCGCACCGCCGCGGTGATCGGCGCCGGGACCATCGGACTGTCCTGGGCCACGCTGTTCGCCGCCCACGGCCTGACCGTCCGGGTGGCCGACCCGCGCCCCGACCTCGCCGGGGCCGTGGAGGAGGCCCTGGCGACGTACGCCCCGCACCTGGCCGCCCGCGGCCTGGACGTCACCGGCCTCGCCGACCGTGTGCACATCGCCGCCGACGTCACCGAAGCCGTCCGGGACGCGGACGCCGTCCAGGAGAACGGCCCCGAGCGGGCAGGGTTCAAGCAGGAGCTGTTCGCCACCCTCGTACGCGAGGCCCCCGCACACGCCCTGCTGCTCAGCTCCTCCTCGGCGATCCCGTCGACCGCTTTCACCGGGGAGCTGTCCGACGAGGACGCCGCACGGGTGCTGATCGGCCACCCCTTCAACCCGCCGCACCTGGTCCCGCTCGTCGAGGTCGTGCCCGGGACACGCACCGGCGAGGACGCCGTGCTGGACGCGGTGGACTTCTACACCTCCGTCGGCCGCACCCCGGTCGTCGAGCGCAAGGAGATCCCCGGCTTCGTCGGCAACCGCCTGCAGAACGCCCTCAGCCGCGAGGCCGCGTACCTCGTCCAGGAGGGTGTGGTGACCCCGGAGGACCTCGACCAGGTCGTGATCAACTCACTGGGCCTGCGCTGGGCCACGGTCGGGCCGTTCCTCGGCGCGCACCTGGGCGGCGGCCCCGGCGGCTACCGGCACCTGGTCGAGCACATCGGCACGTCGATGCAGCGGACGGGCGCGGGCCTCGGCACCCCGTCGCAGAACAAGGAACACAACGAGGAACAGAACAGGGAGCAGGAGCAAGCACAGGAACGGCTCATCGAAGCCGTGGAAAAGGCCTACGGCACCTCCACGTACTCGGAGCTCACCGAGACGCGCGACCGCAGGCAACTCGCTGTCCTGGCCGCCCTCGACAGCGCGGACAAGGAGGAGAACTGAGATGACCACCACCACGGAACCGCTCGCGGACCAGCTGACCGCAGACTTCTACGCCTACGAGGCCCTGCTGCCGGACGACGAGCGCAAGCTCCTGCTCAGGACCCGTGCCCTCATGCGCGACGAGGTCAAGCCGCTGGTGAACGAGAGCTGGGCCAAGGACACGTTCCCGAAGGAGCTCATCACCCTCTTCCGCGACAGCGGCCTCGCCGGTCTGCCCTACGAGGGCTACGGCGAGCACCGGCCCGCCGTCAGCAACCTGCTCAACGGCGCGATGGCCATGGAGATGGCCCGCACCGACGCCTCGGTGTCCACCTTCTTCGGCGTCCACAACGGTCTGGCGATGTACTCCGTCATGTCCGGCGGCGACCAGGAGCAGCGCGACCGCTGGCTCCCGGAGATGGCCGCCATGGACAAGATCGGCGCGTTCGCCATGACCGAGCCCCTCGGCGGCTCCGACGTCGCGGGCGGCATGCGCACCACCGCCCGGCGCGAGGGCGACACCTGGGTCCTGAACGGCGCCAAGAAGTGGATCGGCAACGCCACCTTCGCCGACCACGTCGTGGTGTGGGCGCGCGACCTCGACGACAACCACGTCAAGGGTTTCGTCGTCGAGAAGGGCACGCCCGGCTTCGACCCCGTGAAGATCGAGGGCAAGATCGCCTTCCGGATCGTGGAGAATGCCGAGATCACCCTGACCGACGTCCGGGTTCCGGAGGCCGACCGGTTGCACAACATCAACTCCTTCCGCGACGTCGCCGAGATCCTGCGGGCGACCCGCGCGGGCGTGGCCTGGCAGGCGCTCGGTGTCATGGTCGGCGCCTATGAACTGGCTCTGGACTACGCCCGGGAGCGCCGCCAGTTCGGCCGCCCGATCGGCGGTTTCCAGCTGGTGCAGGACCTGCTGGTCAAGAGCCTCGGCAACATCACCGCCTCCTGGGGCATGCTGGTCCAGCTCGCCCGGCTTCAGGACGCCGGCATCTTCCGCGACGAACACTCCTCCCTGGCCAAGGCGTTCGTCACCTCCCGGATGCGGGAGGTCGTGGCCTGGAGCCGTGAGATCTTCGGCGGCAACGGCATCCTGCTGGAGCACGACATCGCCCGCTTCTTCGCCGACGCCGAGGCCATCTACTCCTTCGAGGGCACCCGCGAGATGAACACCCTGATCGTCGGCAAGTCGATCACAGGCGAGAGCGCCTTCGTCTGACAACCGGCGCACCGCGGAACGAACCGACCCCGGGTCCCCGCCCGGGGTTTCGTTCTGTCCGCGCGACCTGAGGACCACCGCCGAAGCGCGCTCCGGCGGCCGTCCTCACCGAGGCACGAGCTTCTCGAAGAAGAACTCGTGCTTGAGGAACGACGTCGCGTGCTCTGCCCCTGGATACGGCGGCACGAGCTGCGCCGCCTGGAAGAGCCGCCAGCCGTCCTCCAGGGCGCCGACACCCGTCTCGTACGGGGGTTCGTCACTGTCGCCGGTCGTCGGTCGGGTCGAGCCCGTGCCGTCGTAGCGGGCCCAGCCCACGACCCTGGAGTCGAGGGCGGAGGTGTCGAGGTAGAGGACGAGAACCTGCTGCCGGGTGGTGGTCATGCGGTGCTCCTCGGTGCGGCGTGCGCGGCGGGCCGGTTGGAGATGCGGGTCGCCCAGTGGTCGATGTCGAAGCCGGGGTCGGCGGTCAGGGAGCGCCACAGCAGGATCCGGTTGTGGATCTCCAGCCGGGCGGTGGCCTGCTCGTACCAGGGAAAGGTGCGCCGCAACTCCTCGCGGACGGCGGGGGAGTCCACGTCCCGCGTGTCCCACAGCAGCACCTGCGGCACGGTCGGGTTGAAGCGGATCTTGTACATGTGGCGGACGGTGTCACTGTCGTTGCGCCGCCCGCCGTGCCAGATGCCGTGGTGCAGCAGGAGCACGGTGCCGGCCGGGCAGGTCAGCCTGGTCTGGCCGCGCAGGTTCTGGTAGCGGCCGGTGTCGGACTCGTTGGTGCGGCGCAGATGGCTGCCCGGGACGACGAGCGTGCCGCCCATGCCCGCGGTGACCTCTTGCGGGTAGTACATGAGCTGCACGTCGAAGGCGTCGGCCCGCACATCGATGAGGGCGTCGGCGTGCAACGGCTGCGCGCTGCCCTCATGGGGCGGGCGGGTGTGGACAAAGTGGTGGTCGACGGCCGGGTCCGGGCCCACCAGGCTCTCCAGCGCGCCCGCCACAGCGGGCAGTTCGAGGAGCCGTCGGGCGAAGGAACCCTCCGGGAAGGCCACCGGCAGCGCAGTTCCGTACGGCACGGCGGGCAGCGCCCCGTCGGCGAAGGCGCCGAGCGCCTCCTCGTTCATCTCTCGGGGCACGACGCCGTCGAGACGCAGGAAGCCATGGGCCGTGAAGCGCGCCACCTCGGCGGAGCTCAGCAGCTGTTTCGTGGTTGGCATGACGCAACCGTAGGAGCGCAGAGGCATGCTGTCGTGGGGCGTAATCGGCAAGTACTGGTAATTTTCCACCATGCCGAACTTCGTGGAACTGCCCCTCGGCCTGCCGCCGGACCTGGTCCACGCGGGCGTGGGCGTGCACGGCTCCGCCGGCCCGCACGAGGTCTTCCGCCTTCCGCACCTGTGGCAGCTCCACCTCTACGGCTACTCCGGCGCGCTGGAGTTCGGCGGCGCGCGGTACCCGATCCGCCCCGGCCACCTCAGCCTCGTACCGCCCGGCACGGAGGTGCATTTCCACTACGACGCACCGCGCTGCGAGCACCTGTATGCGCACTTCCGGCTGCCGGGCGAGGGGGAGCGTCGCCGGCTCCCCGCGATGCAGGACGCCGGCGCGGAGGCGGCGGTGCTGAGCGCCCTGCTGCGGCAGACGATCGCGGCGTGCGCGCAGTCCCCGGCCCGGGCCTCCGCGGAGCTGTGGACGGCACTGTGGCGCACGACCGGCCTGGCCGAGGCCGCCGAGACGCCCTCCGGGTCCCGGCACCCGGCGCTACGGGCGGCCATGGCGCACATCGAGGAGCACCTGGCCGACCCGTTGAGCGTCCCCGTGATCGCCCGGGCCGCCGGGGTGTCGCACACGCACCTGACCCGGCTGTTCCGCGAGGACACCGGGCACACGGTCGTCGGCTGGGTCCGGCGCCGCCGCATGGAGCGCGCCCGCCACCTGCTCATCGCCTCGACGCTGGCGATCCCGGCCGTCGCGGCGACGGTCGGAATCCCCGATCTCCAGGCGTTCAACAAGACCTGCCGCAAGGAACTCGGCGCGTCCCCGCGCGCCGTGCGGCAGGCCGCACGGGGGTAGGACCTGAACTTCCGTGCGATCACGCAGGGTTGGCGTGCGCTAGGATTCTTTACCGAGCTCTTACGCTCGGTTGAGCGGCGCCGCGCACAGGCGCGCCGGCCGCTCGGTTCGTCGACAGTGGCCGCCCGGCTTTCCGGGCCGGCGTGAGGGGGGCGTGACATGGGGCGAGTGGTGCCTGTCCGCGTCCACAACGCCGCCCGTGACGGCGTTCCCGATACCGACCGCTGCGCGTGAGCGGTCTCCTCTCCTTCTGACGCGCGACGCGTGCTGCCCGCCGCGTGACGGTCGACGCCAGACGGACGCCTGACGCCTGATGCCCAGGGGCGGGGCCGGATGCGTGCTCGCAGCGCTGTCCGCCGGAGTGGAGCACGCCGCCGACGCCGCATTGCCCCGTGTCCGGCTCCGCCGCCCGGCACGAGGCCCTGCCCCATCCCACCGCTCACCGAGCCGCACCCAGGGCGTTCACGCCCGCCGGCACAGACGCCGCAGACCCGATCAACGGAGGTCAGACGCCCGTGCACGACACCACCGCCATGCTCATCGAACTCGGGGCGATCATCCTCGCCCTGGGGCTCCTGGGACGCTTCGCCGGACGGGTGGGCTTCTCGCCCATACCCCTGTACCTGCTGGCCGGACTCGCCTTCGGCCAGGGCGGCATCCTGCCGCTGCGGGCCAGCGAGGAGTTCGTCGCCACCGGCGCCGAGATAGGCGTCATCCTCCTGCTGCTCCTGCTCGGCCTGGAGTACAGCGCCTCGGAACTCGTCACGACACTGAAGACCCAGTACCCCTCCGGGGCCGTGGACTTCGTGCTCAACGCCGCGCCCGGAGCGGCCATGGCGTTCCTGCTGGGCTGGGGGCCGGTCGCCGCCGTCGCCCTGGCCGGGGTCACCTGGATCTCCTCGTCCGGGGTCATCGCGAAGGTGCTCGGTGATCTGCGCCGGCTCGGCAACCGCGAGACGCCGGTCGTCCTCGGTGTGCTGGTCCTGGAGGACCTGGCCATGGCGGTCTACCTGCCGATCCTCACCGCTCTGCTGGCCGGGGTCGGCCTCGCGGGCGGCGCGGTCACCCTGCTGATCTCCCTCGGCACCGTGGGCGCCGTCCTCTACGTGGCGCTGCGGCACGGCCGCCTGGTCAGCCGCGCCGTGTCCTCGGACAACGCCGAGATGCTCCTGCTGGCCGTCCTCGGTCTGACCCTGCTCGTCGCCGGGCTCGCGCAGCAGCTGCACGTCTCCGCGGCCGTCGGTGCGTTCCTCGTGGGCATCGCCCTGTCCGGCGAGGTCGCCGAGGGCGCCAGCAGCCTCCTCACCCCGCTGCGGGACCTGTTCGCGGCGGTGTTCTTCGTCTTCTTCGGGCTGAACACCGACCCGGCCGCCATCCCGCCCGTACTGCTGCCCGCGCTCGCCCTGGCCGCCGTCACCACCCTGACGAAGATCGCCACCGGCTACTGGGCCTGCCGCCGGGCCGGGATCTCGCCCCGTGGCCGATGGCGCGCGGGCGGCACGCTGGTCGCACGCGGCGAGTTCTCCATCGTCATCGCCGGTCTCGCGGTCGGCGCCGAGCCCCGCATCGGACCGCTCGCCACCGCCTACGTCCTGATCCTCGTCATCCTCGGTACCCTGGCGGCCCGCTGGACCGAACCCCTGGCCCGCCGCGCCACCCAGCGCAGGCCCCGCCCGGTCCCACCGGCCACCGACCCCTCCAAGGAGGCGGCCGCCGCCCGCGCTTGACCCATCGGGCAGGGGACCTGGAAGACCCTCCTCCGGCCCCGGTCCCCATGAGGTCCCGTCCCGCCCGGCAGGAAGCCCTGGCTCGCTCCTCGCGGCTGTCCGGAAGGGCTGTTTCCCGGAGGGGGCCGTGGTGGGACTCTGGCGAGCACCCCGGGGGCCGGCGTGGAGACCGGGGGAGAATTCCGTCCAGGTGGACCGGAAGGAAGCGCCAGCATGATCGAGTGGAAGCCCTTGGGCGCCGGAGCCAGGCCCGTCCCCCAGCCCGTGGCCACGCCGCTGGTCTGGGCGGGGGCCGGCGTCGGGGCTCTGGTACTGGTGGCGCTCCTCAACTCCGTGGTGGGGCCGGACCGGACCGAACTGGCCCTGCCCGCACTGTCCTTGCTGGCCGCCCTGCTGGGGCTGTGCGCCCGCTTCACAGCCGCCCCCGGCACGGCGCTCCTGTGCTGGCTGTTCCTCAACGGCTTCGCCATACCGCCCGCGGGCGTCCTCACCTGGGCGGGCCACCGCGACACCACCTGGCTGGCCTGCCTCCTCACCGCCACCCTCATCGGCACGGCCCTGGCCCGTCTCGTCCACGCCCGGGCCGCCTACCGCCGCCTGACAGGCGGTCACGTCCGGCCCGACGCCGCGACCGGTGACGGACCCTACGACTCCTGACGCGGAGCCACCACCTCTTCTCGAACGTCACCACCGCCTTTTTGACCGGTGACGACAGGCGTGCAGCAGTCAGGCATCGCACCAGCCGCTGCACGTCACACCACGGAGGTCCGCGTGATCAACAGGCGCGTTCTCGGCAGGGCGCTGGGAGCGGGCGTGGGTGTGGGCGCCGTGGGGGCGGGCGCACCCTGCCCGGCACCGGCCACAACGTGCCCCGGGAGGCCCCGGCGGCCTTCGCGCGGGCCGTCGTCGACGCCGATCACCTCTGAGGCTTGCCGAGGGTGTGGTCACCGGTCAGAATGGTGACGTGAACCTCGATCACGTCTTCGTCTGCGGAAACCCGGCGCTCGACTTCGCCGCCACGCTCCGGGCCCGCCGTTCGGTGCGCTTCGAGATGTTCGTGACGCCGGACCGGCTGAACGCCTGGTACGTGGAGTCCGGCCTGGTCGACGCGGTCTCCCCGGGCCAGGAGGCCGACGTCGAGCGGGCGAGGGCCGTGCGGGAGGCGGTCTATTCGCTGGTCACCGCCCGCCGGCTCGGGGAGGAGTACGACGGGGCGGCGCTGACCGTCGTGAACAACGCCGCCCGCACGCCGCCCGCCGTGCCCCAGCTCACCCCGTCGGGGCGCTGGACGCAGGCGACGCCCGACGAGGCCCTCTCCCTGGTGGCGCGGCACGCCGTCGAGCTCCTGAGCGGCCCGGACGTGCCCCTGCTCAAGGAGTGCGAGAACCCGGAGTGCACCCGCACCTACATCGACCGCTCGCGGGGCATGCGGCGCCAGTGGTGCGGGATGGACTCCTGCGGCAACAAGATCAAGGCCGCCGCGTACCGCGCCCGCAAGAGGACCGCGACGGACGCTAGCCGCCGACGTACCAGCTGAAGCCGCCGTTGCTGCTGGCCATGGCCAGGAGCACGAGCCACAGGACCACGTCGACGATGCCGAGGATGATGCCGGCCTTCGCCATTCCGGCACCGTTCTTGACCGAGGCCTGCCGGCGGGCGACGGCACCGAAGACGATGGCCAGCGGGCCCAGGATGATGTTCAGGAAGAACAGGCCGACGATGCCGCAGCACAGGCTCGCGATCGCCAGGCCGTTGGTGCGCGAACCGGAGGACGCGGCAGAGGAACCGCCGTAACTCGCCATGGAAAACTCCCAGTTGTCGATGGCACGGACCGAACGGGCCGCACTCTCCTCACTTTCGACTTGTTTTGTTCGAATGCCCCTCAGGGCCGTTCCCATGACAACCGATTCAGGCGAGGGTCCCGTCAGTTCTCCCGCGACACCCACGACAGGGGCTCCACGTCAGCGGCTGTGGACGCCGACCTCGTGGAGGGAGTAGCCCCAGTCGGTGCCGCGTTCCAGGCCGTGGACGCGGACGTACCTGGCCGGGGTGCCGGCGAAGCGCGCGGTGTCCAGGCCGCCGTCTCCGGCGGTCGTGGACCATGCGGTCCGCCAGGTCGTGCCGTCCGCGGAGAGCTCGATCCGGTACGACTTCGCGTACGCCCGCTCCCAGTCGAGGGTGACCCGTCCCACGGTCCGGGCGGAGCCGAGGTCGACCTGTAGCCACTGGTCGTCGCTCCAGTCGCTGGCCCAGCGGGTGCCGCGGTCACCGTCGACGGCCCGGTGCGGCTTGTAGCTCGTGAACAGGCTCCACTCCGAGGAGCTGGCGGACGCGGCGGAACCGGTCGCCAGGTTGACCCCCGCCTCGTGGTTCTCGGAGGCCGCCCAGGTGTCGAGGTAGGACTCGGCGCCCCGGAACAGGTCGTCGACCGTGTCCTGCCCGCCGACGCGGCGGATGTCCTCGATCCAGTCCGGGACGAGGCCGTAGTGGGCGGCACCGTCGGTGTTCAGGTCCCAGGTGCGCTCGCCGGTGGTCTGCCGGTCGATGACCGAACCGCCGTCGACGCTCTTGAACGGGTAGGTGACCTTGTTCGGGGCGTCCGCCCCGCGCGGTCCCGGCCAGCCGCCGACGCCGTTCATGTCGGTGCCGTAGCCGTAGCCCACGCCGTACTTGTCACGCAGCGCCTCGGTGCGCTCCGCCTCCGCGATGAAGCCCTCGGAGCCGTGCATGTACTGGGCGATGAAGCCGCCGAGGCCGTAGACCCGCTCGGTCCAGTCCATGTCCATCCAGCTGTGCGAGGACAGCACACCGGGGTAGGACTCGGCCTCGAAGATGTCGAGCACCCGGCCGGTGGCCTTGACGCTCATGTGGTCGATCTCCAGCATCATGCCGCGCTTCATCATGCCGCGGACCGCGTACTCGCCGAGGTCGGTGAGACCCCGCACGTTGCACTGCGCGTCGGCGCTGTAGGACGGGACCTCCTCGCCCGCCGGGAGCTTCTTCTCGGCCGCCGGTGCCGCCGCGTTGCCGATGGGATTGTCGTGCTGCGGGCCCTTGCACGTCTCGGTCTTCCAGTACGTGCCGGTCGACAGGAACTGCCCGACGTTGATGGCCGTCCCGAGCGCGCCCGAGTCGAACCGCACCCCGCACAGGGCGTTGTCGAACTTGTGGCACAGGAACATGCTGCGCACGCCGAGCGCGTGGAGCTCGTCGAGCCCCTTGTCGATGTCCGCCTTGCTGCACTGCGCGATGTCGAGGACCTGCTTGCAGCCGAACGGCTCGGAGGTCTCGACGCCCATGACGACGGCGAGTTTGCCCTGCTCGATGACCTCGCGGGCCTGTGCGCTGTCGGTGACGACCCGGAACCAGCCCTTGCCGGGCCCGCCGTACATCCTGTCGACGAAGGCCTGCATGTCGTACGTCAGCCTGGCCTGGAGCCGGATGGACGTCATCTCGTCGCAGGAGCGGTCCTTGAAGAAGTAGACGGAGCAGATCACGCCGTTGGTGACGAGGTCGTTGACGAGCACCCGCTGGCCGCCGCGCCAGGCCCGCTCGATCCAGGCGTAGTAGTTCTGCTGGTGGGTCAGCGAGTCGTGGGCGGGCCAGTCCTTGAAGGTGGGCCAGCCGTTCGGGTCGTGCTTGCCGTCGCCGCCGTTGGTGATGAAGTCGAAGATCGCGAGCGAGCCGTCGGGGTAGTGCTCGGGGCAGTCCTTGAGCGCGTCGGCCACACCCTGCTCGGAGAACGGCTTCCCGCAGATCAGACGGCCGCCGAAGGCCTCGTTGGAGAAGATGTGGTCGTGTGCGTCGACGAAGCCGCGCACCTCGCCCTCGGCGTTCGTGCCCGTGAAGGGCTCGCCCGTGACGCCGACCCGGGAGTCCGGCGCGGGCCGCGCGGTCGGCTCCCACCAGTCGGTCCCGGCCGCCGCACTCGGGGTGGGGCCGAGCGCGATCGACAGCACGAGCAGGAGGAGCGACACAACGGTGAGGTTCTTGCGTCGGCGGTACGGGCGTCCGGAACTGGTCACAGCCCTCGTCCCTCGGTCGGCGGGTCGCTCGGTCGTGTTGTCATGACCTCGCAAAGTGTGCGACGAGAATCGCCACTACCGCCTGATGAGTCAAGGGACCGGGACGGTTGACCTGATCAGCGGGGGCCCCGGATGGGCTCCGGACGGGCAGGCACCCGGCCGCTCGGCCGGGGCAGCAGCAAACCCCAGGCCGCCGACCTGGGGTCTCATGGCGCGGGTGACGGACCCGTCGGCGATCAGCCGTTCAGCTCGGTCCGCGATCCGCCGTGCCGGACGCGTCCTGCGCGGCGCGGCGGTACTCCGCGTTGATGCGCTGGGCCTCCTCCAGCTGGTCCTCCAGGATGACGATGCGGCAGGCAGCCTCGATCGGGGTTCCCCGGTCGACGAGCTCGCGGGCGCGCGCAGCGATCCGCAGCTGGTAGCGGGAGTACCGGCGGTGTCCGCCCTCCGAGCGCAGCGGAGTGATCAGACGGGCCTCCCCGATGGCACGCAGGAAGCCGGGGGTCGTGCCGAGCATCTCGGCGGCCCGGCCCATCGTGTAGGCGGGGTAGTCGTCGTCGTCCAGACGATCGCTGAGCGGAGTATCAGCTGGCATGTCACCTCGTAGTGCAACGCGTCGAGGGGCCCTGGTGCCGTACGGCACCAGGGCCCCGAAGGAAATTCAACACCATCTGTCGGCCCTCATGCTGCGCCGACCTTCTGTTTCCGCTACCCGGCCCGCTTGCGGGAGGGGTGCGGGGATCGCGGCTGCGTGACCGGGGACCACCATCCAATCCGGGGTCTTGCGGTACCCGGACCGAGAGCTTCCCGGCCGGGCGATCCTGATGGCGTCTGCTCCTCCGTCCTTCCTCGGTTCTCCTCTGACCATGTCTACGAGAAGAAGGCTAACCCCAGCGATAAGCGAATGTCTACTCTGACAAAGATAGATTTTGGGGTCCGCCAGACACAGGCATCCTGTTGCCTCCGATCTTGGACCGCCATGCCCCGGATGCAGCAGTGAGGGCCCTGCCGACGCGCGTCGGCAGGGCCCTCACTGGTCTCGGTGGCGGTCACCCGCCTGGGTGTCAGCTCTCCGGGATGTCCCGGAGGCGGACCCGGTCCGTGTAGGTGGGAGCGTCCCGGAGTTCCGTGAGCCGGTCCAGGGTGACCACGCCCGTGCTCTGGTCGTCCCCGTCGCAGAGGACGAGGTGATCGACCCGGGCACCGGCCATGAGGGACAGGGCCACCTCGACCGTCATGTCGTCACGGATGTGCGGCGCATGGGCCGTGGCGGGGTGCTGCGTCCGGGCCGGTGTCATGGGTGTCTCCTGCCGAGAGGTGGGGGGCGGGTGGGCGCCGGGCGCTACGCGGCAGAGCCGGAGCCGGTCCGCCGTTGCGCCCTCGGGCGTGCCGCCTCGCCGGCGGGACGGCCCTGGCCGGTGGGGCGGCGGCCCCGTCGGCCCCGGGACGGGGCGGACGCGCCGCGGGGGCGTTCCGTGCGCGGGGCGGTGACGACGACAGGGACACCGGAAGGGGCCTGGGCACCGGTGATGCGGCTCAGCTCCGCCTCGCCGGAGCGCACCTGGGCGATCCGCGGGGTGATGCCCGCCGACGTCATCAGCCGGCTCATGCCGCGACGCTGGCCCGGGGTCACCAGCGTGACCACGCTGCCGGACTCGCCGGCCCGCGCGGTGCGGCCGCCGCGGTGCAGGTAGTCCTTGTGGTCGCTGGGCGGGTCCACGTTGACGACGAGGTCGAGGTTGTCGACGTGGATGCCGCGCGCCGCGACGTTGGTCGCCACCAGGACCGTCACGTGGCCGCTCTTGAACTGGGCCAGGGTCCGGGTCCGCTGGGGCTGCGACTTGCCGCCGTGCAGGGCCGCGGCGCGGACACCGCTCCTCAGCAGGTGCGTCGTCAGCGCGTCCACCGCGTGCTTGGTGTCGAGAAACATGATCACCCGGCCGTCCCGCGCCGCGATCTCGGTGGTGGCCCGGTGCTTGTCGGCGTCGTGCACATGGAGGACGTGGTGCTCCATCGTGGTGACGGCGCCCGCGGACGGGTCGACGGAGTGGACCACGGGGTCGTGCAGGTAGGTGCGGACCAGCCGGTCGACGTTGCGGTCCAGGGTGGCCGAGAACAGCATCCGCTGCCCGCCGGGCCGCACCTGGTCGAGCAGCGCGGTGACCTGCGGCATGAAGCCCATGTCGGCCATCTGGTCGGCCTCGTCGAGAACGGTGATGTCGACCTGGTCCAGGCGGCAGTCGCCCCGGTCGATGAGGTCCTTGAGCCGCCCGGGCGTCGCGACGACCACCTCGGCCCCGCCGCGCAGCGCACTGGCCTGCCTGCCGATGGACATCCCGCCGACGACCGTGGCGAGCCGCAGGCTCACGGAACGGGCGTAGGGGGTGAGCGCGTCGGTGACCTGCTGGGCGAGCTCGCGCGTGGGCACGAGGACCAGCGCGAGCGGCTGCCGCGGCTCGGCGCGCCGCCCGGCGGTCCGGGCCAGTACGGCGAGACCGAAGGCGAGGGTCTTGCCCGAGCCGGTGCGGCCACGGCCGAGGACGTCACGGCCGGCCAGGGTGTTCGGCAGGGTGGCCGCCTGGATCGGGAACGGCGCCGTCACCCCTTCATGGCCGAGCGTGGCCAACAGCCGGGCCGGCAGGGCGAGATCGGCGAACGACTCGACGGCGGGCAGCGGGGGTGTGATCGTCTTCGGCGGTGCGAACTCGCCCTGGGGAGCGGGGCGGTTTCCGTAGCTCGTGGAGCGGCGCGGACCGCCGGAGCGGCGGCCGGTGCCGTCGCCTTTTCCGAAGCGGTCGTAGGGGCGGGATGTGCGGGCACGCTTCATGCGGGACCTTCCTCGATGGGCGCGTGGCAAGGAAAATCCGCAGCAGATGAGCGGCGCAGAGAATCTCGAGACGAGCCGAAGTCGTTGTGGCCGGGCCGGGTCGGGCCGGGTCGGGCCGGGTCGGGCCGGCGGGAAAAACAGCGAGCTGGGGCCCGCACCCCTTCAGGTGCGGGCCCCAGCTGCGAGATATGCGCGAGCGCCGTTGTCAGGCGGGCACGATGTTCTCGGCCGTCGGGCCCTTCTGGCCCTGCGCGATGTCGAACGACACCTTCTGGCCTTCCAGCAGCTCGCGGAAGCCCTGGGCGGCGATGTTCGAGTAGTGGGCGAAGACGTCGGCGCCGCCGCCGTCCTGCTCGATGAAGCCGAAGCCCTTTTCCGAGTTGAACCACTTCACAGTGCCGGTAGCCATTTGTTTCTCCTTCGGAGGCGGTTTCAGGAATTCACCGTCTGTGAATTCCGTGTCGCCGTGATGATTACCCCGTAGGAAATGAACCTTCTGGCAACCACACCTGCAACTGAGATCGACAGTAGCACGGTGGCTTCGGCGCCGTGCGGTTCAAAAAGTGTGGCCCGGCGGGCGATCGGGGAATATTCGGCGGGCCCCGTTCCTATTTCTCATTTTGCGGGCACAGATATTGCCCTCCGCGGGCGCGGCTCTTCCTGTCGCCCCCTCCTGCACCAGCCGTGTGACCTCCGTCGATGCACGTCACGGCGGAGGTGACACCGGAACGCCGCTGTCGCGACGAAGGTCACATCGCCCGTTCGGCCCCGCCGCGGCGCAACTGCGTGCGCATGTCACGGATCGGGGACAGCGCTGTGCGGGAACGGTGACGGCGGGATCCCCCCGGCTCACAGCGCCCTCCTGACGATCGACAGACACCGGGAGGCCGAACCGACCACGGCCTCAACCAGTCGATGAACAAGGGGATTTCATGTCCGGCAACCGTCGTAAGGCCTTCCTCGTCTCCGTGGCCCTCGTGAGCGGCGCCCTTCTGATGACCGCCTGCCAGGACTCGGACAAGGCCGCGGACGCCGGTGCCGCGCAGGGTTCTTCGTCCGCCACCGCGTCCGGCGACGCGGCCACCCCGTCCGGCGCGTCGGCCGCGGGCAGCGGACAGGGCACCGGCAAGGGCTCCGCGGCGGGCAAGGGCTCCGGGACGACGGGCCAGGGAAGCGGGGACGCGGCCGGCTCGGGCGCCGACACCGGCAACGGCAAGCGGGAGCCGGTCGGACAGAGCTGCGGCGCCAACGACATCTCCTGGAACACCCGGTCCGAGACCCAGGCAGGCGGCTACATCCTGATCTCCGCGAAGGCGAAGCCGGGCATCACCTGTGTCCTGCCCGCCGCACTGCCGACCGTGGCGTTCGGATCCGACGGCACCGAGGCGGGCCCCGCGGAGCAGGCCGTGGGCGAGCAGATCACCCTGAGCGGCAACACCACCGCCTACGCCGGGGTCAACCCCAAGAGCACCGACGGCGACGGCGGCAAGGAGCTGGACAGCATCATCGTCGCCGTCGGTGACGACGACTCCAACCCGGTCTCCCTGAAGGTCGGCACCATCACCGTCGACCAGCCGGTGGTCACCAACTGGCACACCTCCGCGACGGACGCCGTCCCCTTCGGCTGAACCGGCCGCGGACCCGGCGGGTCTACCACGGCACCTCGCCCTCGTCGTCGAAGAAGCCGCCGCTCGGGCCGCCGTCGGGCAGCGTCGCGAGGTGGAGCGCTACCGCGGCGCCCTGCTCCGGGGTGCGGACCCCGCGGAACCCGTTGAGGTCGGTCGCGCAGTAGCCGGGGCACGCGGCGTTGATGAGGATGCCCGTGTCCCGCAGCTCCTTGGCGTACTGGACGGTGACGGCGTTGAGGAAGGTCTTGGACGGCGAGTAGGCGGCGGCGATCGGGCCCGTGTCGCTGCCGGGAGTGGTCTGCCGGGTCAGTGAGCCCACACCGCTGGACATGTTCACGATCCGCGGTGACGGCGAGCGGCGCAGCAGCGGCAGCATCGCGTTGGTGACGCGGATGACGCCGATCACGTTGGTCTCCACGACCGTCCGTACCGTCGCCGGGTCCACCTCGGTGGGCAACTGCGCCGCACTGCCGGTGATCCCGGCGTTGTTGACCAGCACGTCGAGACGCCCGGCGCTCTCCTCGACCAGTGCGGCGGCCCCGGCCACGCTCGCGTCGTCGGTCACGTCGAGCGGTACGCCGAAGGCGTCGGTACCGGCCGCCCGCAGTTTGGCCACAGCGCTCTCGCGCCGCTCCCGGTCCCGGGCGCCGACCCCGACCCTCCAGCCGAGGGCGCCCAGGCCCGCCGCGATCTCGTATCCGATGCCCTTGTTCGCGCCGGTCACCAGCGCGATCGTCTGTTCGCTCATGCCGCCGATCCTGTCCGCGCCCGGTCGTGGCGGGCCAACACCGATCGGGTGGGCGGTGATACCGCACCGGTATCGGCCCAGCTCGGAACAGGGTGGAGCAGTACCATCACGGCGTGGAGACAAGGGAGTTGCGGTACTTCGTCGCCGTCGCCGAGGAGCTTCACTTCGGCAGGGCCGCCCAGCGGCTCGGGATCGCGCAGCCCCCGCTGTCGCGGGCGATCGGCCGGCTCGAACGGCGCCTGAAGGCGGTCCTGCTGGAACGCAGCAGCCGCTCGGTCGCCCTGACGGAGGCCGGAGCGGTGCTCCTGACGGAGGCCCGGGCGGCGCTCGAAGCCGTCGAGGCCGCCGAACGCCGCACCCGCCGCGCGGCACACACCCCGGCGGGCCAAGCCGGGGTGGTGCTCGTCACGAAGGCCGGTGCGTCCGGCGAGCTGCTGGCGAAACTGCTCGACGCCCACGCCGCCGAGCCCGACGCGGCCGGCGTCGAGCTGCTCCTGTGCGGCATGGGCGAGCAGGGACCGATGCTGCGCGACGGCCGGGCCGACGTGGCGCTGCTGCACCTGCCGTTCGACACCACGGCCGGTCTCGACACCGAAGAGCTCTGCACGGAGGGGCAGGTCGCCATCCTCCCGGCCGGGCACCCCCTCGCCGGCCGGCCCCACCTCCGTACCGCCGACGTCACCGGCCTCCCCGACCTGCCGATGCCCCGCTGGCCCGGCCCCGACGGCACCTACCCGGCCGGCCCCGGCCCCCGGGCCCGCGACCACGCCCAGCTCCTCCAGCTGATCGCCCTCGGCCGCGCCTGCTGGATCGCGCCGGAGTCCTGCCGGACGCAACTGCGCGACGGGCTGGCCGCCGTGCCGGTGCCGGACGCGCCGACGGTGACCACGGTGATCGCCTGGCCACCCCACAGCAGGTCCCGGGCGGTCGCGGACCTGGTGCGGACGGCGCTACGGGTGAGTTCGTGAGGGGACGGAGCCACCTGGGCCGGTCAGGACCGGCACCCTCCGATAGCATGTTCGAACTCGCGATGGTCCCTCCATCGCTCTCCATCTGCCCAGCCATTCGGAAGAATCGGCCAAAAGATTGAAAGCCAGAGCATCGCGGGTGTTTTCGCGAAGAGGTGACGTGAGTTCGCGGGGTGCGGGGCGCCGCCGGCGCGTGCTGCTGTGGGGCGCGGCGGGCGTGGTCACGCTCGGATTCCTCATCGCCCTGGAGATCGCCGCACGCCGTTACGGCGAACCGGGGCCGATCACCAACCAGGTGAAGGGCCTCGTCCTCGCCCCCAAGCCGGGGCCGCTGTACGGCGGTCTGGGGCTGATGATGGTCGTGCTCACCTGGCGGCAGCGGTTCATCGCGGCCGGCGCGGCACTGGGCATCGACGCCGTCCTCCTGCCGGTGCGGTGGGCGGTGGAAGCCGACATGACGGGCGGCCACGTCTTCGGCACGGGCGCGCTGTGGGTGATGCTGGGCACCGCGGTCATCGCCGTCACCCGCCGCACCGGCCCGGACCGTGTCCTGCTGCTGAAGGGTGTCGGGCTGGGCCTGCTGCTGGTCGCCGCACGCAAGGTCGGCGACACCTGGCTGTTCATCACGGCGAAGACCCGCCCGACGGTGCTCGACCAGTACGTGGCGACCGCCGACCACGCGCTGGGCAACCCCTCCTGGCCGGCCGGCCGGATCGTCGAGGCCACCGACCCCTACAGCGGTCTTCTTCTCCAACTGGTCTACGGCCAGCTCGCGGTGGCCGCGGTCGTCGTCGCCTTCCACCAGCTGCGCAACGTCACGGTCGAGCGCCGCTTCCCCAGCCATCACCTGGTGCGCACGTTCCTGGTGATCGGCCTCCTCGGCCCGGCCTTCTACATGATCTTCCCCGTGGTCGGCCCGGTCTTCGCCTACGGGCCGGGCGCCTCCGGCACCGGCGGCGTGGAGTGGGCGGCGGTCAACCTGTGGCCGCACACCCCGCTGCCGGTCACCACCCCGCAGCCGATGACGTACGACGGGATCACCCCCCGCAACTGCATGCCCAGCCTGCACACCGCCTGGGCGGTCGCGATCTTCGTCCACACCCGCAGGGCACCGCGTGCGCTGCGGTTCGCCGGTACGTTCTGGCTGGTCGTCACCCTCGCGGCGACCCTGGGCTTCGGCTACCACTACGGCGTGGACCTCATCGCCGGTGTGGTGTTCGCCCTCACCATCGAGGCGGCCCTGCGCTCCCTCGACCGCGGCTGGGACCGGCCGGGCATCCTGCTGGTCGCCTACGGCACCGCGGTCTTCACCGCGCTCCTGGTGTCGTACCGCTATCTGCCGACGGAGATGGCCGCACGTCCGGAGGTGTCCGGGCCCCTGCTCATCCTGGCCATGACCTCGGTGATCTACGGCTACGTACGCACCACCCCGAGGCCCGCCCCGCACCTGCCGGCGCCCCGGACCCCGGTGACGGAGGCCGCGCGGGACGACGCCGTGACCGCGCCGGCCGAGGATGCCGCTCCCGCGCCGGCTGAGGACACCGCTCCCGCGCCGGCTGAGGACACCGCTCCCGCGCCGGCCGAGGACGCCGCTCCCGCGTCCGCCCGCTCCCCGGAGCCCCGCTGATCCCGACGCGCGAGAACCACGGCTGCCGTGTCTGTTCGGCCCGGCGTGTCCGGGCGGTAACTTGGTGGAGAAAGCCCCAAAAGAAGGGCGAATCGATGCCGTGGTTCCTGTGGCTGCTCGCTGCCGCGGCGCTGGGTGCCGCGGAGTTCTTCACCCTGACCCTGGTCTTCGGGCTGCTGGCGGGTGCCGCGCTGGTCGCCGCCGTGGTCGCCGGTGTCGGCATCGGTCTGCTCGGGCAGCTCCTGGCCCTGGGGGCAGCGGCTGCGGCGGGCCTGGTCCTCGTCCGTCCCGTCGCCCTGCGGCACATGCGGCAGCAGCCCCTCATCCGCGACGGCAGCGACGCGCTGATCGGCAGGCGGGCCGAGGTCATGCAGGAGGTCACCGCGACCCGCGGTCTGATCAAACTCTCCGGCGAGGAATGGTCCGCCCGCGCCCTCGACGAGAGCCATGTGATCCCGGTGGGAGCGCTGGTCGACGTCATGGAGATCGAAGGGGCCACCGCCATCGTCTACCCCCGCGAGCTCCTTCCCTGAACGGCTGAGCACACAGCAATGGAGGCACTGTGGATCCAGTTGTCATCCCCATTCTCGTGGCGGCCCTCGTCATCGTCTTCCTCGTGGCCTCCACCGTGCGGATCGTCCCGCAGGCGCGCCGCTACAACATCGAGCGGTTCGGCCGGTACCGCCGGACGCTCCAGCCCGGCCTGAACCTGGTCCTGCCGGTGGCCGACCGCATCAACACCAAACTCGACGTGCGCGAGCAGGTCTATTCGTCCGACCCCAGGCCGGTGATCACCGAGGACAACCTCGTGGTGAACATCGACACGGTGCTGTACTACCAGATCACGGACCCGCGGGCGGCGGCGTACGAGGTCGCCGACTACCTCCAGGCGATCGACCAGCTCACCGTGACCACGCTGCGCAACGTCATCGGCAGCATGGACCTGGAGGAGACGCTCACCTCGCGCGAGGAGATCAACTCCCGGCTGCGCGCCGTCCTCGACGACGCCACCGGCAAGTGGGGCATCCGCGTCAACCGCGTCGAGATCAAGGCCATCGATCCACCGCACACCATCAAGGAGGCGATGGAGAAGCAGATGCGGGCCGAGCGTGACAAGCGGGCGGCCATCCTGCACGCCGAGGGGGAGCGGCAAGCCAAGATCCTCACCGCGGAGGGCACCAAGCAGAAGGACATCCTGGAGGCACAGGGCACCCAGCAGGCCATGATCCTGCGGGCGGACGGCGAGGCCAAGGCGGTGGAGCTCGTCTTCCAGGCCGTCCACCGCAACAACGCCGACCCCAAGATCCTGGCCTACAAGTACCTGGAGACGCTCCCGCACCTGGCCAGGAGCGACAACAACACCTTCTGGGTCATCCCCGGGGAGCTGACCGAGGCGGTCCGCACCGTCACCCGCGCCTTCGGCGACGAGTCGACGGCAGGTCCTCCCCGCCCCGCGCACCCCGAGGAACCGGCCACGGCCGGCGACGGGGCCGCGCACGAGCCCTCCGTCCCGCAGCTCGACGCGCCCTCGACGGTTTCCCTCGACGCCGCCGCGGCCGCCGACGAGGCCGGGAAGCAGGCCGCCGCGGCGGTGAGCGACGCCAAGGCGGAGGCGGAGGCGGCGAAGTCCCCGCAGGTGCCGCGCCGGGGGCGGGCGTCCGACGACTGAATCAGCAACCGGCTCTGTGCCGGCGGGGAGGACCAAGTCCTCCCCGGCTACGTCGTGGACGTGCAGTGGCCCGGACGCCGTTGAGCCCGCACGGCGAGCACAGGCTGGTGCACTCGTCGGTCAGGGCCCGGTGTGATAGTGGGCGGCCCACCGGCTCGGCACCTGCGCCTCCGCGTCCCGGGCCTGTCGCACAGCATGGTGGAGAGCGGCGGCGACGGAACCGGAAGGCGGCGTCGCCCGGCGCGGCAGGTTCTCGTAGAACGCGTGGGCGATGTGCGAGGCCACCCGGTCCGGTACGTTCCAGCGGGTCGCGACCACATGCCGGAAACCGGCGAGTTGGAATGCGGTGCCCAGATGCAGGGCCTCCGCGGCGAGGGCGGTGCGGACGGAAGCCGTCGAGCAGGCGGACAGGTAGGCCAGTTCCGCGCCTTCGAGACGCAGCCGGTCGATGTCCATGACGGTGATCGGCTGGTCGTGCAGGATCAGCCGGCTGCCCGACGCGTATGCCTCGTCGGCGTGGGCGTGGCAGGCGAAGTGAGCCCAGTCGCAGCGTGCGAGGGCGTCGAGGACCGCCCGCCGTGTGGCGTGCTCGCCGAGCAGCGGCGGCAGGGCGGAATCCTGTGCGAGCGACCCGGCCTCCTGGAGAGTGGCGGACAACGGCGCGTACCCCGGTGTGTGTGCCACGCCCACGGCGAGGACGCGGGGAGCATCCCGCGCTGTGGCCGCAGTCCGGGTCCGGGCGTTGATCAGGGCGCGGACGGTAGGTGTGTAGGACGAGACGACGAAGTCGAGCACGCCGGGACCGCCCTGCCCGTGGTGCCCGGCGGCATGCAGCGGAAGTCGGTTCAGCCAGCCGGTGGGCGACCACCACACCCGCGGCCAGGGTTCGCCCTCGCTCACCGGGCGGGTCAGCCCCAGGGCCTTCAGCACGGGTTCCGTGACCACGTCCCACAGCCAGGCGAGCGTCTCACGCAGCGTGTCCTGCGCGGCCAGGCTGGAGAGCAGGCCGGCCGAGGCACTCTCCGCGACGGACAGTGCCTGGGTGAACCGCTCGCAGCGCTCCACCAGGTCGGCCTGGTGCAACGCGGTCAGGGGGACGATCGTGACGTCCGGTCCGGTCAGGATCAGCGCATCGCACCGGTGATCGCTGACGTTCACGGTGACCACGGGACCGGCGGAGGCGGCCACCTGCCGGTCGGCGGCTGCCGGGGGGAGCAGGAAGCGCTCGAAGCCCGGCAGACGGCGAACGGAGTGCACCGCGTGGTCCCACTGCGCGGCGAGTTCGTGCCGTCGGTCCATCGCAAGCCGGCGGCCTGCCAACTGGGTGGCCAGCGCGGACAGTTCCGCGGCCAGGCGCGGGGCCACGGCGGCGACGGCAGAGAGCTCGGAGCCCCCGGCACCCAGAGCGGAACGAGGCAGGATGCCCCGGCCTGCCTCCAGCAGTTCCATCGCCTCCTCCCCCCTGTCCTCGCCGACCTGGAGCGCGGCAGCTGCGGCGTCGGACGCCACTTCGTAGGATCCCCACAGCTGTTGCTCGCTGTCGGAGCGGTACAGAGCCGGTGACGAGACGCGGGACAGCGCGGCGAGTGCGGCCCGATAGCCTTCGAGGGCCTCGGCCCAGTCTCCTCGCTCCGCGGCACGAGCGCCCCACACGGAGGCGGCGTCCAATCGCAGTCCCGGGGCGGCGTCAGGCGTGGTGGCGGCTGCGCGGGCCGCCCGGACGGCCTCGGCGTGGTCCTGAGGGGCATGCCGCGCCTTGGACCTCACGACCAGTGCGTTACCGAGTTCGTGCCACGCGTGTGCCCGGGGGCCCTGCCGGTCCCACGGTGCCTCCACGGCGCACCGGTAGGCGTCGACCACGTCGTCCAGCAGCCGCGGGTCCCGGGTCCATTCGTAGCGGGCCCGCAGTCCGGAGCCGAGGTTCGTCCACAGCAGGCCCCGATCGGCGCCGGCCGAGGGGATGGCCAGGGCTTCCCGCCAGAGCTCGATCGCCTCCTCGATCCGGGCGACACTCAGGTCCCGGTCATCCCGCTCCCTGTCCTTGTCGGGGCGGTGACGTTCGACGAGCACGGAGGCCAGGTCCCCCAGTGCCAGAGCCCTTTCGGCGTGGCCCTCGGGCAGGAGGGCGACGGCCCGGCGGAGCACGTCGACCGCCTCGTCGAGGTAGGCCAGGCCCCCGGGCAGTTGCCCCCGTGCCACGAGAGCCCGGCCGAGAGCCAGCAGGCTCTTGCCCTGCCGCTCTTCCGGCAGACCGACCAGCGCGGACCGGGCGACCTCGACCGCTTCCTGGAGGGAGTCGCTGTCGCCCAGCTCGGTGCCCCTGACGCGCAGGAGCGTGGACAGCAGCCCGAGCGTGTCCGACCTGCGCCCGGCGGAGGCACCGGACCGCAACGCGGCACGGCTCGCCTCGGTCGCCTCGGCCCGATCGCTGCTGCTGCCGGTGATGCCGTACCGCCTGTGCAGCCCCGACGCCAGCTCCGCGTACGCCGCCGCATCGGTGCTCGGTGAGGAACCGCCGCGCACAGCCGTGCGCAGCAGGCTGAGTGCCTCCGTGAGGTCCTGTTGTTCTCCGGCCAGCCGGAACCGCCGGAGCAGCGCGGTGCCGAGCAGGGTTTCGACGTTGGCGGAGCGGCGTGGCGTCGGCAGTGCCCGCCGGAACCACAGCACCGCCTCGTCGAGAACCGCACGTTCCCGCTCCCCGCCGCCGCACTCGGCCCGTCGGTACAGGGCGGTGCCGAGCATGGTCGCACTGATCCCGGCGTACTGCGGGGAGTCGAGGAGAGGGTCGAGCAGTTCGCGCATCCGGGCGACCGTCCGGTCGCGGGACTCCGCGTCGTCGTCGTCCCGGGCGGACGAGAACGCCGCCATGGCCGCGTTCAGCTGTTGCAGGGGCTCCCGCACCCGCGCAGGTGCCGTCCGCAGGACCTGTCCTCGGCGCAGGCTGCTTTCGAGTTCCTCCGGGACGGCCGACGGGTCGGCGGAGTACACCGGTGCCAGACAGTCCCGGGCGGCGTCGAGCTCCGCCGCGGCGCGGTCATGAGCGCCCTGCCGGAGCAACGCCCGGTGCCGGTACCAGTGCAGCCAGCCGAGCGCCTGGAGAAGGGCCGGGCGGTCCGTCCGGAACCACAGGCACCTGCGCAGCCGGGACATGAGGCGGTCGGTGTCGGGGGACAGCACGTCCTCGGCGTCCTCCCGCTCCTGGAGGCGGTCGATGAGATCCAGCGCCGAGGAGAGGGCCCGATGCGGTACCACCGCTACGGCTCTCGCCTGCTGTCGGCCTGCTCGCGCAGGAGCCGGTTCCACAACGTGCTGAACCGCGGTGAGCCGGTGAGCCGGAAGTCCGCCTTGCCGGAGGCGTGGTGGACGTACGACACCCGCACCACCTCCAGCGTCCTGCCCCGGCACCAGACGAGGTCGCCGTACAGCCCATGCCGGGCCAATGCCTCCGGCCCGCCCATGATCCCCTCCAGCTCCGCCCGCATCAGGGCCAGCTTCTGGAGACTCTCGACGAACAACGCACCAGTGGCGAGAGGAAAGAAGATCAACTGCACAGGGAGGGGGATCCACACCAACGCCCCGTCCTCGGGGAGGTCGACGAACTCGTGCAGCCGGACGAGCTGAGCAGCCGTGTGCCGGTCGCCCGTCAGCACGCCGCAGACAGGGCCCCTCTGCATGTCGGGTTCCTGCGCCCGCATGTTGTGCATCGCCACGGCCCACATGTCCTCGGGCTCCATGCCCCACCACCGCAGGTGTTCCGGCTGCACCGCCATCGCGCCCGCGACTTCGACGAGGGCCGTCAGTTCCCCGGGGAGGACGGTCTTCGACAGCGGCGCACATCCCGCGGGCACCTGCCCGGGCGGGACGATCTGCACCCGCAGCAGTGGCCGGACGCGATCCCCGTCGGTCACCCAGGGCGGGAGCCGCGCGGTGGACGGCAGGGGTGCCTCGGCCACCGGTCCAGGGGGCTTGACGCTTTTGCGACGGAACAGAGCCATGGGGGAAGCCTTGCGTGTGCCGACTCTCGGATCCCGCTACTGTAACGGCATTCAAACTGCTTGCTGTACAAGCGAGTTGGCGTTCGAATGCGGGGCACGGTTGCATCCTGATCACCATGTACTCACCCAGTTGTGCGCCGAGTTCCCCGAGCTCCGGCGGGCTCTCAGGTCCTCTCCGGACCGCCTTGAGCTGCTCGACAGGGTGGCCGATGCCGCGAGATCGGGCGAGACACTGGTCCCTCTGATGGGTGAACTGGGCATCGCCGTCCCCGACGCCGGCGGTTCGGGTTCCGTCGACAGGGGAACCACCCCGTGGTCGCGGCCCTGGTCCTCCGGATCCGGCAGCCCGGTCGACGGGACGTATGTGTGCCCGCGGTCCCTGTGCGGACGCGAGCAGGTGCGGGAACCCGGAGAGGAACTGCCGGTGTGCCATCTGCACGCGGAGGCTCTGACGTTTCTCCCCCAGGCCTGAAAGCACCGCGGTGACCGGCTTCCTCTCCGCCCTCGGCTCACGGCTGGCCGAGCGGTGGGTGTCCCTGCTCGCGGTTCCTGGCCTGCTGTACACGGTGACCGCCTTCATGGCGGTCACCTTCGGGTGGCTGCCGGTCGGTCTCGCCGGCCTCAGGAGCCAGGGGCGGGCTCGGCTGTCCGAGGCCGGAGTTCCGCCCTCGCTGACAAGTGCGGTCTCGGTGGCGTTCGGTGTCGGGGCGATCCTGCTCGTCACCGCGGGGGCGGGGCTGCTCGCTCAAGCGGTCGCCGGCCCCGTCGAACGCGCCTGCTGTGGCGCATGGCCCGGCTGGGCCCGGCCACTGGAACATCGGCTGACGGAACGCCGGAGCCGACGCTGGTCCCGGGCACACGAGCGGGTGCGTGCGGCGGCACCGGCGGCAGGGGCGCGCCGCCCCTCGCGTGACGATCTCGTCGCGGCACGCAACGCCATCGCCCTCGTACCGCCTGGCTGCCCGACCTGGACGGGAGATCGCCTGCGGGCCGTGGAAGTCCGCGTGAGGAACGAGTACGGCCTGGACCTGTACTCCTGCTGGCCCCGACTCTGGCTGGTCGTGCCGGACACGGTGCAGGAGGCGGTCAGAACGGGGCGGGACGGTTTCTCGGCCGCCGTGCTGACCGGGTCCTGGGCCGTGCTGTATGTGGCGCTCGCGCCGTTCTGGTGGCCGGTTCTCGCCATCGCGGCGGTGCTCTGCCTGGTCGCCTGGCGGCGGGTCCGTACGTCCGCTGCCGCTCTCGCCGACCTCACGGAAGCCGTGTTCGACGTGCACGCGATCGACCTGGCAGCCGCGCTGAGGGTGGAGACACCGCATGACCGGGTGACCCCCGAGATCGGCCGTCTCATCACCGAACGGCTCCGGAAGGGCACCTGAGCGGAGCGGCGCAGCCGCCGTCCGGAGGAAGGCTCCGCTCACGGGCGGCCTCCCTCCCGTCCCTCCCTCCCTCCCCTCCCTCCCCTCCCTTTCGTCCCTCCCAGCCGACCCGCGCGAGCGCGGATCGCGGCGCGGACGGATGGACCGAGGACCGGACGTGCACGAACTCGGGCGAGGCGTCGCGGGTAACGGGGTACACACGTGGCCTGGGAGAAGGTCATGTCGGGCAGGAGGGTCGCGGTGACGCTTTCGGACGTGGTCTACGTCTGCCTGGGCCTGGGAGCCCTGGGTGCGGCCGTGCTGCCCCGGGTGGTCTCCCGGCGGCCGCTGTCCCTGCCCATGGTCTTCCTCGCCGCGGGCGTTCTCATCGAGCTCCTGCCGGTGGGCATGCCGGCCGTGGACCCCGTGCGTGACCGGCTGTGGGTCGAGCACACCACCGAGGTGTGCGTGATCGTGTCGCTGATGGGCGCCGGGCTCGCCATCGACCGGCCTTTCGGCTGGCGCCGGTGGTCCGGTACGTGGCGGTTGCTGGGCATCACGATGCCGCTGACCGTGGCCGTCGTCGCCCTGCTGGCCTGGGGGCTCTGCTCGACTGGCCACCTGCCGCCGCCCTGCTGCTGGGCGCCGTGCTCGCACCGACGGATCCCGTGCTGGCCGGTGAGGTCCGGGTGGGCGAGCCGCTCGGCACCGAGCGCGACGAGGACGAGGTGCGGTTCTCCCTGACCAGTGAGGCCGGGCTCAACGACGGACTCGCCTTTCCGTTCGTCTACGCGGCCATCGCCCTCGCCGCGGCGGCCGGGACGGGGTGGTCGGCGGACTGGATCGGTTCGTGGGCCCTGACCGACCTGCTGGTCAAGTGCGCTGTCGGGCTGGCCGTCGGGGGCGGGGTCGGCTGGTTGCTGGGGTGGATGTTCTTCCGGGCCCGCAAGCCGGCGCTGCGGCTGTCCGAGCACATGGAGGGTTTCGTGGCGCTGGGAGCCACCTTCGTGTCGTACGGCATCGCCGAGGTGCTCCACGGCTACGGCTTCGTGTCCGTGTTCGTGACCGCCTGCGCCATCCGGGCCGCCGAGCGCAGCCACGGCTATCACAAGGTGCTGCACGAGTTCACCGAGCAGATCGAACGGCTGCTCACGGCCGTGCTGCTGTTCCTGCTCGGCGGATATCTGGTGGCCGGCGCCCTGTCCGCCCTGACGCCGGCGGCCGTGGTGCTGGGCGTGCTGGTGCTGCTGGTCGTGCGGCCGCTCACGGGGTGGCTGGCACAGCTGCGGACCGGCATGGGGAAGAAGGAACGAGCCGTGGTCGCCCTGTTCGGGATCCGGGGCATCGGTTCGCTGTTCTACCTGGCCTACGCGCTGGGGCAGGACTCCTTCGGCGGGCTGGAGCGGGAGCTGTGGGCCGTCGTGGCCCTCACCGTGGTGATCTCGGTGGTGCTGCACGGCGTCCTGGCGACCCCGGCCATCGGTTACCTGGACCGGCGGCGCGAAGAGGCGGAGCCCGGCGGTCGCTCGTAGGCGGTCGTTCCCGGGCAGACGTACGGGCCCGTACCCACCAAGGCGCGAGGTGAGCACGGGCCCGTACCGGAGCCGGGCCGCCGGGGGGCGGTCAGACGGTGGTCTTCACCGACTCCTGGTCTTCGTCGCCGTCGTCGCCGATCTCACCGGCCTTGCGGGCGCGGACGAACTCCAGGAAGGAGTTGAGCTCGCGCTTGACGACCGGGGCGAGCAGGTACAGGCCGATGATGTTGAAGACCGACAGCAGGAAGAGCGCGGAGTCGGCGAGGCTGATCAGCGAGTCGAGGGACATCAGGGCGCCCAGGACCACGAACAGGCTCCAGACGGCCTTGAAGACGGTCTCGCTGGTCTTGCTCTTGCCGAACAGGTACGACCAGGCCTTGAGGCCGTAGTAGCCCCAGGTCAGGATCGTGGAGAAGGCGAACAGCAGCACCGCGATCGTGAGCACGGCCGGGAACCAGGGCAGCACGGTCTCGAAGGCGTCGGAGGTGATCGTGACGCCGACGGCTTCGCCGCTCTCGCGGGCCTCGCCCCAGCTGGCCGGGTTCGCGATGACGATGGTCAGGGCGGTCATGGTGCAGATGACGACCGTGTCGATGAACGGCTCCAGCAGGGCGACCAGACCCTCGCTCGCGGGGTGGTTGGTCTTGACCGCCGAGTGGGCGATCGGGGCGGAGCCCAGACCGGCCTCGTTGGAGAACGCGGCGCGCTGGAAGCCGATGATCAGGGCACCGAGCACACCACCGGCGACGCCCTCGGCCTCGAAGGCGCCCCGCAGGATTTCCTGGAAGGCGTCCGGCACCGCGGTGACGTTGCTCAGGATGACGATCAGGCAGGCCACGATGTAGATGCCGGCCATCGCGGGCACCAGTCGGCTGGTGACCGAACCGATGGAGCGGATGCCGCCGAGCAGCACGAGCCCGACCAGCGCGGCGACGACCAGGCCGAAGAGGACGGCACCGGCGGAGGAGGCCAGGAAGCCGTCCTCGCCGCCGAAGGTCGAGGCGACCTGCGCGTAGCTCTGGTTGGTCTGGAACAGGTTGCCGCCGAACAGGCCGAAGAAGAGGACCATGATCGAGGCCAGGACGGCGAGCACCTTGCCGAGCTTGGCGCCGCCGCTGCCGAAGCGGTCCTTGAGGCCCTTGGGCAGGTAGTGCATCGGGCCGCCGGAGACGGTGCCGTCGGCGTGCACCTCGCGGTACTTCACACCGAGGGTGACCTCGACGAACTTGGTGGCCATGCCGAGCAGGCCGCACAGGATCATCCAGAACGTGGCGCCGGGGCCGCCGATGGAGACGGCGACGGCCACACCCGCGATGTTTCCGAGGCCGACCGTGCCGGAGACGGCGGCGGTCAGGGCCTGGAAGTGGTTGACCTCACCGGCCGACCCCTTCTCGTCGTACTTCCCGCGCACCACGTCGAGCGCGAGTCTGAACTTGCGGACCTGTACGAGGCCGAACCAGCCGGTGAAGACCAGGCCGGCGACGACGAGCCAGGCGACGATGAGGGGGAGTTCGGTTCCGGCGACGGGGACCGCGTAGAAGACGACGTCTCCGAGCCACTTGGCTATCGGTTCGAAGAAATCGCTGACGGCTTCGTCGACGTTTTGGGTGACGGAGTCGAGTGACACAGTTGCTACCTCGATGGTGCGAGCCCGGGGCACTGGGGACGTGCCACCGGTCGATGTGCGGTCTCTGAACGAACGCCGTTGTCCGATCGGCGACCCTGGGCGGGCGCTCCGCGGATGCGGATCGTGATCACCCTGGTCGTGCTGCCGGAGCATGCCGACCGCTCCGCACCGTGGCGTCGAGCGGTGCCACCTGCGGAGTTGCGCAGTTCTACCACGCCCTTTGCCGATTCTTTAGTGGTGTGGATCACATCACGTGCAGTAATGGTCGAAAGTGCCAGCGAGCGATATCGGACCGTTATGCGGAGGGTGAGATCCGTTCACCGGACATCTATCGAGAGGACGGGCAGGCCGGCCGACGCCGCGGTGACGTAATACTTCCGTCATCCGCGGCGGGGTCCATGCCGCCCCCGTGACCCTTTGAATGGAGCGGAGGAAGCACTCAGGAATCGAGGCGGGCATGGAGCGTGGACGCAAGAGGCCGGGCAGGCCATGGGTCACTGGGGTGCTGGTGGCGGCGGTCGCCGGTGTCGGCCTGGGGCTGTACTGGTTCCAGCCGTGGAAGCTGTGGCAGGACGAAACCGTTCAGGAGGCCCTGCCCGGTGTCGTGGCCCCCACGGCTCCTCCGGCCGGAGCGTCCTCCGCGTCGTCCTCCGCGTCGCCCTCCCCGGCCCCCCGGACCCGGACGCTGGCGGGCGGTGAACTGATCAGCCACGAGCACGCCACCTCTGGCAGCGTGCAGCTCGTACGGCTCGCCGACGGCTCCCACGTCGTACGGCTGGAGAACCTCGACACCAGCAACGGCCCGGACCTGCGCGTGTGGCTCACCGACGCACCGGTGAAGGAGGGGCGGGCCGGCTGGCACGTCTTCGACGACGGCGCGTACGTCAGCCTCGGCAAGCTCAAGGGCAACAAGGGGAGCCAGAACTACACCGTGCCCGCCGACGTCGACCTGTCCCGGTTCACCAGCGTGAGCATCTGGTGCGACCGCTTCGACGTCTCCTTCGGCGCCGCCGAACTGGCGCGGACCTGACCGCGTCCGCGGGGCACGTCAGAGTTCCCGCACCGGCCAGTCCAGCAGCCGTGCTCCGATCACCGCGGTCTGGAGCATGTAGCGGTGGGCCGGATCGGCCGGGTTGGCGCCGGTCAACTGGTGAATGCGTTCGAGCCGGTAGGTCAGCGCCCGCACGCTCAGGGTGAGACGGCGGGCCGCCTCCGCCGCCACACAGCCCGAGTCGAAGTAGGCGGTGAGGGTGTCCAGGAGCGGCTGGGCGCCGCCACGAGCCGCGGTGAGCGGGCCCAGGGTGGCGATGACCAGTTCGGCCATGGCCTGCCGGTCCCGCGTGAGGACGGGGTAGACGAGCAGGTCGGCCGCCCGCAGCACGGGGTCCTCCAGCTCCAGGCGGTCGGCGATCTCCAGGGCGTTGAGCGCTTCCTCGTAGGAGTGGACGACGCCGCCGGGGCCGGGCTGGGGGCGGCCGATGGCGACCCGGCCGCCGCCGGTGGCGGCGTGGGCCTGTTTGGCGAAGTGGGCGAGGACCTCGTCCTGGGGGCCGGGGGCGATGCACAGCAGCCGCCCGTCCTTGGTCGTGAGCAGGATGCTGCGGTCGCCGAAGCGTGCGATCAGGGCACGCTCCACCTGGCGCGGGACGGGATCGCCCTCCTCGTAGGCGGTCGGGCCCTCGGCGACGGCGACGGCGTGAGCGTGCGAGAGGCGCAGGCCGAAGCGTTCCGCGCGTTCGGCGAGGCGTCCGAGGTCGCTGCGGCCGTACAGGAGGTCGTCGATGAACTCCCGGCGCGCTGCTTCCTCTTGCCGCACGGCCTGGCGCTGGGCGCGCTCGAAGCCCTCGGCGAAGGCGTCCACCACCTGCTGCACGGTGGCCAGCATGCTGTCGGCCGAGGCGGCGGTCGCCGGCCAGGCCGCGCGAGCGGCGGTCAGATGGGCGCTGACCAGGGCCCGCAGTCCGTGGCCGGCGTCAGCCGCCTGCTCTCCGAGGGCCCGGCGGGAGGTGAGTTCTTCGCGTGTGAGGCGCCGACCGGAGGCCGCGACCTCGGCCAGTATCCGGGCGTATCCCTCCAGATACTGCTCCGGAATCCCCAACTCCGACACGGTGCCCCCGAGTTCTCGACGCGCCGCTGACTGACTCCCGGCGGCTGACCGGCATGCAGAGCCTAGACAACACTGCCGGAAACCGGCAATGCGCGGGCGGGCGCTGGAGATGCAGCATGGGCTGCGGGGAGCACCACGGGGAACTCCGGTGCCGGACACCTGCCGGTATCCGGCACCGGAAGCCCGGGCGAGCGGTGCGCCGCCGAGTGCGGTCGAGGAGCCATGAGGACGGAGGGGGTACGGCATGCAGACCTTGCTGTCGGTCATCACCGGCCCGCCCACGATCCTCCTGACCACCGCCCTCGTCGTGGTGCTGTGCTTCTGGCTCCTCGTCGCCGCGGGTTTCACCTCGGCCGGCAGTTTCGACGCGGACGTGGACCTCCGTGCCTGGGGCATGGGCGGCGTACCCGTGGCAGTGGCCGTCTCCGTGCTGACGGTGGTGGCCTGGATCCTGAGCGCCGGGGGCGTCCTCCTGCTGGCCGTGTGCGCGCCGCGCTGTGCCGCCACCGGGCTGCTGCGCATGGTCCTGCCCGTCGCGGCCCTGCCTGTCGCATGGCGACTGACCTGCCTGTTCGTACGCCCCCTGCACCGGCTCCTCCCCGACGAACCCGTCCCGTCCGCCCGCGGCCGGGTACGGGACCACCTGGACCACGCCGCCTGAGCAGTGTCCGTCGGCCCCGCCGCCGACGCCTCCCGTCTCGTTCTCCTTCACGCCTCAAGGACGTTCGTCATGACTGTCATCCTCCTGGGCGTCGGCGTGCTCGTCGCCGTCACCCTGCTCGCCGTACTGCTCGTCTCCCGGCTGTTCCGGAAGGTGGAGCAGGGCAAGGCACTGATCGTCTCCAAACTGCGGAAGGTCGACGTGACCTTCACCGGGCAGGTCGTGCTGCCCGTGCTGCACAAGGCCGAGGTGATGGACATCTCGGTGAAGGCCATCGAGATCACCCGGACCGGCAAGGACGGCCTGATCTGCCAGGACAACATCCGGGCCGACATCCGGATCACGTTCTTCGTCAAGGTCAACAAGACCGTGGAGGACGTCATCAAGGTCGCGCAGGCCGTCGGCACCGCGCGGGCGAGCGACCGGGACACGTTGCAGGAGCTGTTCCACGCGAAGTTCTCCGAGGCGCTGAAGACCGTCGGCAAGCAACTCGACTTCACCGACCTGTACACCAAGCGTGAGGAGCTGCGGTACCGGATCATCGAGGTCATCGGCGTCGACCTCAACGGGTACCACCTGGAGGACGCGGCGATCGACTACCTGGAGCAGACGCCGGTCGCCCAGCTCGACCCGGCCAACGTCCTCGACGCCCAGGGCATCCGCAAGATCACCGAGCTGACGGCCGTGGAGCACGTACGCACCAACGAGGCGCAGCGCACCGAGGAGAAGGAGATCACCCGGCAGAACGTCGACGCCCGCGAGGCCATCCTGGAGCTGGAGCGCCGGCAGGCGGACGCGGAGATCAAGCAGAAGCGCGAGATCGCGACCGTGCGGGCCCGGGAAGAGGCCGAGACCGCGCGGGTGGTGGAGGAGGAGCGGCTGCGGGCGCAGGGCGCCTTCCTGGCCACCGAGGAGAAGCTCGGCGTGCAGCGCGAGAACCAGGCCCGTGAGATCGCCGTCGCCGCGAAGAACCGCGAGCGGGTCATCGCCGTCGAGAGCGAGCGCATCGAGAAGGACCGGCTCCTCGAAGTCATCGGCCGGGAACGGGAGACGCAGCTGACCCGGATCGCCGCCGAGAAGGAGGTCGAGGCCGAGAAGCGGGACATCGCCGAGGTCATCCGCGAGCGGGTCGCCGTGGACCGCACGGTCGCCGAGCAGGAGGAGTCCATCAAGAAGCTGCGGGCCGTGGAGGAGGCGGAGCGGCAGCGGCAGGCCGTCATCATCGCCGCCGAAGCCGAGGCGCAGGAGAAGCTGGTCAAGGACATCAAGGCCGCCGAGGCCGCGGAACAGGCCGCCACGCACCGGGCTGCCGAGGAACTGACGCTGGCCGAGGCCCGGTTGAAGACGGCCGACCTCGACGCGCAGGCCAAGCTCCGCCTCGCCGAGGGCGTCCAGGCCGAGGCGGCCGCCGAGGGGCTCGCCGCCGTCCAGGTCCGTGACAAGGAAGCGGAGGTCATCGAGAAGGCCGGCCGTGCGGAGGCCGCCGCCACCGAGGCCAGGCTGCGGGCCGAGGCGGAAGGCGCGCAGGCCCAGGCACTCGCGGAGGCCGCGGCCATCGGTGAGAAGCTCAAGGCCGAGGCCGAGGGGCTGACCCAGAAGGCCGCCGCCATGGCCGCCCTCGACGACGCCTCACGGGGCCACGAGGAGTACCGGCTGCGCCTCCAGGCGGACAAGGAGATCCGCCTCGCCGGTCTCGACGTGCAGCGGCAGGTCGCCGAGGCGCAGGCGACGGTGCTCGCCACCGGACTGGAGAGCGCCGACATCAACATCGTCGGCGGCGAGTCGGTCTTCTTCGACCGGCTGATGTCCTCGATCGCGCTCGGCAAGGGCGTCGACGGGTTCGTCCAGCACTCTGAGACCGTGCAGGCCCTGGCCCGGCCCTGGCTGGACGGCACCTCCAGCTTCACCGAGGACCTGGGCCGCGTCCTCGGCCCGGTCTCCACGGCCGACGTGCAGAACCTGACCGTCTCGGCCCTGCTGATGAAGCTGATGAAGACCGGCGGGTCCGACGCGGGGCAGCTCCAGCGACTGCTCGACAGGGCCGGCGAGCTGGGTCTGGCTGACAGGCCGCTCAGCGCCCTGAACGGCAGCGCCGCCCACGCCTGACCCGTCCTCTCGGTCCGCAGCCGCCGCGCAGGGGACGGCGGCTGCGGACCGGGTTCCCCGACATCCTGAGAGGCATGGCATGACGACCGTCCCGGACACCGGCACGTACGACCCCGTGGACGCGGGCACGTACGAGGTGCTGCGCGACCGCCTCACCGCGCACGCCGCCGAGCTCGCCCGTCGCGCCGAGGCGCTCAACGCCCGCAGGGGCGAGGAGTTCGGCTCGACGCGGCTGGAGCTCGCCGGCACGGAGCGGCTGGGCACCGAGCACGCGGCGCTGCCCCGGGACGTCGTCGCCGTGGGCGACGTGCTGCTCTTCGGCTGCACCACCGTCCCGAGCCGGGAGGCGGACACGCGCGTCGGCGACGTCCTGGCCCTGTACGACCGCGACCTGGAGCGGCTGCCCGAGGACGCCGTCCCCGGCCTGCTCGACGACCCCGCGTTCCGCCGGGAGTTCGCCGCGCTGCACCGCTACTACCGCCAGGCCCGCCTGCTCCGGCTGATGCGCACCGAAGGCCGGCTGCTCGCCGTCTTCCGCACCGGTGAGAAGGCGGACGACACGCGGGTGCTGCGCTGGAGCCTGTCCGACGCCGGACAGGTCACGTTCCTCGACGCGCGGGGCGAGCGTGACCATGTCCTGCCGCCGTCCCACGACGTCGAATGGACCGACAGCACGCGCGAGGACCATGTCCTCGGACGGCACCCGCACGTCCGCGTACGCGGCGAGGTGTTCGTCTCCACGGTCGGCGGCGTGCTGACCGTCAAGACCGACGACGACACCGAAGTGCCGGAGGGCGTCTACACCGAGCCCGTCGACGAGCCGTTGCAGTCCCTGGCGGACGCGGACATCGCGCACGCGCGCGTGGGTCCTCTGATCCTGCTGCGTGTGCGCCCCTACAAGGAGGACACCGACCGCCACCTGGTGTTCAACACCCTCACCGGAACCGTGGTCCGCCTCGACGGCATCGGCCGGGCCTGCCGCCGCCTGCCCGAGGACCAGGGGATCGTCTTCCCGGGCGGCTACTGCCTGGCCGCGGGCACCCACAAGACGTACGAACTCGACACGGCGGAGCTGGAGTTCGATCGGGAGATCCGCTCGCCCAACGGCGAGGACGTGCTCTACGCCTTCCACGGGCGCGCCGAGGGCCGCAGCCTCCTCCTGCCCTACAACACGATCCGCAAGGAGATGGCGGGCCCCCTTCCCTGCCGGGGCTGGGCGCTCTTCGACGACGGCGCGCTCGTGCTCCTGCGGGCCGCCACCGCCGAACCGCAGCGCGTCCACCCCGTGCAGCTGTGGAACTCCCCGTACGTCTCGGACACCCACGCCGCCGCCCAGCCGGTCGGCACCGGCCCTCTGGCACGTGTCGGCAACGCCGACCTCGTGCGCGGCATCTCCGACTGCCTGTCCATCACCGGCGCCGTCGCCGGGACGAGCCCCACGCGCGAGGTGTACGAGGCGCTGCTGGCCGCCTGTGCCCGGGCGGCGGACACCCACCACTGGCTGTCCGATCCCGGTCTGGGCGACCTCCACACCCCGCTGGCTCACCTGCGCGACACGGCACGACAGGTCCTGACCGAATTCGAGACCGTCCAGGCCCTCACCCAGCAGGCCGAGGACGCACTCGCCGAAGCCGCCGCGCGAGTCGCCGAGGTCGTACGCAGGCTGCGGGGCGAGGCCCCACGCGGCGCGGCGGCCTGGGTGACCGGCCTGACCGACCTGCGTCACGCGCAGGGCCGGCTGCTCACCCTCAAGGACATGCGGTACGCGGACACCGCCCGCATCGACGACCTCGTCGCCGCCACCGCGTCCGACGTCGCCGCCTTCGGCCGGCGCGCCGCGGCGCACCTCGCCCGCGAGGACGCCTTCGCCGAGCACCACGCGGAGGTCGAGCGGCTCCTCACCGACGCCGGGGAGATCACCACCGTGGCCGAGGCGGCGCCCGTCGCCGCCCGCATGGACGAACTCGCGGACGGACTGCGCACGGTGACCGAGGTCGTCGCCGGCCTCGACATCGCCGACGCCACCGTCCGCACCGCGATCCTGGAGCGGGTCGCCGCCGTCCTCGCAGGCGTCAACCGCGCCCGCGCCGCCCTCGACGGCCGGCGCCGCGCCCTCCTCGACCAAGAGGGACGGGCCGAGTTCGCCGCCGAGTTCGCCCTGCTCGGCCAGTCCGTCAGCGGCGCGCTCGCCGCTGCCGGCAGCCCGGATGCATGCGACGAGCAACTCGCCCGCCTGCTCGTACAGGTGGAGAACCTGGAGTCCCGGTTCGCCGAGTTCGACGACTTCCTCGCCACCCTCGCCGTCAGGCGCGACGAGATCCACGAGGTGTTCTCCGCCCGCAAGCAGACCCTGGCCGACGCCCGCGCCCGGCGCGCCGAGCGCCTGGCCGACTCGGCGACCCGCGTCCTGGGGACCGTCGCCCGCCGGGCCGCTGCTCAGCCGGACGCCGATGCCGTCGCCACGTACTTCACCTCCGACCCGCTGCCCGCGAAGGTCCGCCGCATCGCCGGCGAACTACGCGACCTGGGCGACCAGGTGAGGGCCGAAGAGCTCGACGGCCGCCTCAAGGCCACCCGCCAGGAGGCGCTCCGGGCGCTGCGCGATCGCACCGACCTCTACGCCGACGACGGCCGCACGATCCGCCTCGGCACCCACCGCTTCGCCGTCAACACCCAGCCCCTCGACCTCACCCTCGTCCCGCACGGCGGCGCTCTGGCCTTCGCCCTGACCGGCACCGACTACCGCTCCCCGGTCACCGACCCGGCGTTCACCGCCACGCGCCCGTACTGGGACCGTCCCCTGCCCTCGGAGTCGCCCGAGGTCTACCGCGCGGAGTACCTCGCCGCCCGCCTGCTGGACGAGCACGGGCCCGAGGCCCTCGCCGAGGCCGACCTGCCCGCCCTCGTGCGGCAGGCGGCCGAGACGGCGTACGACGAGGGCTACGAGCGCGGCGTGCACGACCACGACGCGACCGTGATCCTCACCGCGCTGCTGCGCCTGCACGAGGGCGCCGGTCCGCTGCGCCACGAACCGGCCGCCCGAGCCGCCGCCCACCTGTTCTGGGCGCACGGCACGACGGCCGAGCAGCGCGAGAGCTGGACCCGGCGCGCGGTGTCCCTCGCCCGGGCCCGGGACACCTTCGGCCCGACGCCCGCGATCGCGGACCTGCGGCGGGAGCTGGCGGACGTCGCGGGCGGAGAAGCCGCGGCCGCCTACCTCTTCGAGGAACTGACCACCGGACCGGACGGCTTCGTCATCAGCGCCGGCACCCGCACCCTCCTGGACAAGTTCCGCCGCACCGTGGGCACGCCGGCCTACGACGACGACCTCACCGCCCTCACCGACCCCGCTGCCCGCGGGCAACTGGTCGAGGCGTGGCTGACGGCGTACGCCACCGCCACGGGCACCGACCTCACCCCCGGCGACCTGGCCGAGGCGGCGGCCGCCGAACTCTGCCCCGGCCTGACCCGCTACGCGTCCGACGCACCGCTGACGGAGACCGTCACGGGCCTCCTGGGCGCCCACCCCCGCATCACGGACCGCGCCCTCACGCTCCGGATCGACGAACTCCTGGCCCGCACCCGGCGTTTCCGGACCCACGACGTCCCCGGCCACCGCGCCTACCAGCACCGCCGAACCGCCCTGGTGGACGCCGAACGGGCCCGGCTCCGGCTGGACGACCACCGGCCCCGCGTGATGCCGGCGTTCGTACGCGGCAGGCTCATCGACGAGGTGTACCTCCCGCTGATCGGCGACAGCCTCGCCCGGCAGCTCGGCACCACGGGCGAGTCCAAGCGCACCGACTCCGGCGGCCTGCTCCTGCTCATCTCCCCGCCCGGCTACGGCAAGACGACCCTCATGGAGTACGTCGCCGACCGGCTCGGCATGATCCTCGTGAAGGTCGACGGCCCGGCGCTCGGCCACACCGTCACCTCGCTCGACCCCGCCGAGGCCCCGAACGCCACCGCCCGCCAGGAGGTCGAGAAGATCAACTTCGCGCTGGCGGCGGGCAACAACACCCTCCTCTACCTTGACGACATCCAGCACACCTCGCCCGAACTGCTCCAGAAGTTCATCCCGCTCTGCGACGCCACCCGCCGCATCGACGGCGTGTGGGACGGCGCACCCCGCACCTACGACCTGCGCGGCAAACGCTTCGCCGTCTGCATGGCCGGCAACCCCTACACCGAGTCCGGCAGCCGCTTCCAGGTGCCCGACATGCTCGCCAACCGCGCCGACGTGTGGAACCTCGGCGACGTCCTGACCGGCAAGGACGACCACTTCGCGGCCTCCTTCATCGAGAACGCCCTCACCGCCAACCCGGTCCTCGCCCCGCTCGCCGGCCGCGGCCGCGCCGACCTCGACCAGCTCATCCGGCTGGCCCAGGACGACCCGACGGCTCGCGCGGACCGCCTGACGCATCCCTACGCCCCCGCGGAACTGGAACGGATCCTGGCCGTCCTGCGCCACCTGCTCACCGCCCGGGAGACGGTCCTGGCCGTGAACGCCGCGTACATCGCCTCAGCGGCCCAGTCGGACACGACCCGCACGGAACCGCCCTTCCGGCTCCAGGGCTCCTACCGCACCATGAACAAGATCGCCCAGCGCGTCCAGCCCGTCATGAACGACGTCGAACTCGCCGCGCTGGTCGAGGACCAGTACCGGGCCGAGGCCCAGACCCTCACGACCGGTGCCGAAGCCAATCTCCTCAAGCTGGCCGAACTGCGCGGCACTCTCACCGCCGAGCAGGCGGCGCGCTGGACCGAGCTGAAGGCGGCCCACGTCCGAGCTCAGGCCCTCGGCGGCCCCGAGGACGGCCAACTCGCCCGGGCCGTCGCCGCGCTCGGCCTCCTGGCCGACCGGATCGCGGCCGTCGAGACGGCGATCGACCGGGCGAGCGACCCGCCGCACCTGGCCATGAACTCCACGGCCCGGCACGCGGCTCGGCCGGTGCCGGGTGGTGGCGCGGATTGAGCATGCGGGCGGCCGGGCGAGGACCGGGCGTACGCGCCGCCTCAGCGCCAGTCGGGTGCGCCTGAGACGGGCGGCAGGTGAGTTTCGATCTTCGCTCGGGTCTCCCGCATCACGGAGACGATGCGGACCTCGTGCTCACCGGTCAGCCGGGCCACCGGAACCGAGCAGCTGATGGCGTCGGTGGCCGGTGTGTCGCACCTCAGGGCGAAACCGAAGCCGGCGATCCCGGTCACCGTCTCTTCGCGGTCGATGGAGTAGCCGCGCTCGCGCACCTGGGCGAGGTCGGCGAGCAGTGCGGCCCGGCCGGTGTGCGTGTTCTCCGTGAGGGCGGTCAACGGCTCGTCCATCAAAGGCAGTTCGTCGTCGGCGCGCTCGGCGAGCAGCGCCTTGCCGAGGGCGCCGGCATGGGCCGGGACGCGGCGGCCGACCCGGCTGATGGTGCGCAGGTACTCGTGGGACTCCCGGGTGGCGAGGTAGACGACGTCCGCGCCGTCGAGCCGCGCCATGTGGATCGTCTCGCCGAGCGCGTCCGACGCCTCGTCGAGGTACGGGCGGACCGCACGGATGCGCCGGTCGCCGTCGAGGTAGCTGGTGCCGGTGAGCAGCGCGCGGATCCCGATGCCGTAGAGGGAGCCGGTGGCGTCGGTGCGGACCCAGCCGCAGTCGACGAGGGTCTGGAGCAGCTGATACATGCTGCTGCGCGGCACGCCCAGGTCCTTCGCGAGCTGGTCCAGCCGCGAGGGCTGCTCACCCCGCGCGGCGAGCAGTTCCAGCAGCGCGACGGTCCGGGCCGCCGACTTCACGCCGCGGACGCCTCTCCCCTCCGACATGGGCCCATCGTAAATCCGCGTCCATCCGTGTACGCACCGCCCATTGACCCGTCCTGTTCACCAACCTAACCTCCATCTTCATACGTGGACGCCATCTGCATACAGGGATGAGATCATGACAGGGATCAGCGCGGAGGTCGCCGGGGTCGCCCAGCGACTCCGAGACGGAATGGCGAGCGGGGTGCTGTCCTTCCCCCTCACGAGCTTCCGGGAGGACGGCGGCCTCGACCTGGACGCGTACCGGGCGTACCTCGCCGACCGGCTGGCCACCGCACCTGGTGCGGTGTTCCCGGCCTGCGGGACCGGAGAGTTCTTCTCGCTGGGCGAGGACGAGTACCGGGCGGTGGTGCGGACCACGGTCGAGGTCGCCGACGGGCGGCTGCCGGTGGTCGCGGGCATCGGCTACGGCTGGGCGCAGGCGCTGCGGTTCGCCCGTATCGCGGAGGAAGCCGGTGCGGACGCCGCGCTGGTCCTGCCGCACTACCTGGTCGGGGCCCCGCAGGACGGTCTGGTGGAGCAGCTGCGCCGGATCGCCGCCGGTACCCGGCTGCCACTCATCGCCTACCAGCGCGGCCAGGTCGCCTTCACCGCCGACAGCCTGCGACGGATCGCGCGGATCCCCACCGTCGTCGGCCTGAAGGACGGACACAGCGACCTCGACCGGCTCCAGCGCCTCACGCTCGCCGCGCCCGACGGCTTCCTCTTCTTCAACGGCGCCGCCACCGCCGAGATCCAGGCCCGCGCGTACGCCGCCGTCGGCGTCCCCGCCTACTCGTCCGCGGTCCACGCCTTCGCACCCGAGATCGCGAACGCCTTCCTCGCCGCTCTGCGGGACGAGGACGACCCGGGCGTGACCAGGCTCCTGCGCGAGTTCTACGTTCCGCTGGTCGAATTGCGCGACCGGGTGCCGGGCTACGCCGTCTCCCTGGTCAAGGCCGCCGCCCGGCTTCGTGGCCTGCCGGTCGGCCCGGTGCGCGCCCCGCTCACCGACCCCGGCCCGATCGACCTCGCCGACCTGGAGAAGGTGCTGGACCACGGCCTGAGCCTGGTCGGCGCCGTACGGTGATCCGCCTGATGGATCCGGGCGCCCCTCGTGGCTGCCTGATGGATCCGGGCGCCCCTCGTGGCTGCCTGATGGATCCGGGCGCCCCGCGTGGCTGCCTGATGGATCCGGGCGCCCCTCGTGCCCGCCCGACGCACCCGGGCACCCCTCGTGCCCGCCCGACGCACCCGCGGGCGCCCGTCGCGCCCGCCAGGTGACCTTGGGCCTGGACCGGAGCCGGATCCGGAGCAGCCCCGGGCCGCCACCCGCCCGTCCGCCTTCGCTTCTCCCCGGGCCGGCACCCACAGGCCGCCGCCCTACCGTGCCGCTCGCATCACCCCCGCAACTGCCACGCGTCAGCGCCCTACCGCTCCTCCGGGGCGTGCGGCCGATCACGCCGGACACCGATCGGACCGTACGCAGAACCGACGGAGTCTCCGACTGCTCAATCACCAGTTCAAAGGGGAACTGCCATGCCTCTCCTCGTAGTCGGGATCAGCGTTCTGATTCTGCTTCTCCTCATGACCAGGCTGAGACTCAACGGCTTCGCAGCCCTGCTGCTCGTGGCGGTCGGCGTCGCACTGGTCCGGGGAATCCCGGTGGCGAGCATTCCGGACGTCCTCTCCGAAGGCATCGGGGACCAGATCGGTGACACCATGCTCACCATCGGACTCGGCGCCATGGTCGGCCGCGTCATGGGGGACTCCGGTGCCGCACAGCGGATAGCCGGCAAGCTCCTCCACGCCTTCGGCCCACGGTGGGTGCAGGTGGCGATGGTGGTCACGTCCATGCTGATCGGCGTGACCATGTTCTACGAGGTCGCCTTCATCATCATCGTGCCCATCGCGTTCACCCTGGTCAGGGTCACCGGGGCGAAGCTGCTGTGGGTCGGCCTGCCGATGTCCATCGCCCTGTCCACCATGCACAGCTTCCTGCCGCCGCACCCCGGCCCCACCGCCGTCGCCGCGACCTTCCACGCCTCCGTCGGACTGACGCTGTTCTACGGCCTGTTCATCGCCGTTCCCGCCGGTGCGCTCATCGCCCTGACCTGGCCTCGCCTTCCGTTCATCAAGGCGATGACCCCTTCCATCCCCAAGGGCCTGGTCAGCGAACGCGAGTTCACCGACGAGGAGATGCCCGGGCTGGGCTGGTCGCTGTTCGTGGCCCTCTTCCCCGTGGCGCTCATCGTGGCCGCCGCCGTGACCGACATGGCCACCTCCGCCGAGAGCCCGTTCCTGCACTTCGTCGCCTTCATCGGCTCGGCACCGATCGCGCTGCTGCTGACCCTGTGCCTGGCGGTCTGGGCGTTCGGACCGCGGATCGGCCGGAGCCTGGACGACGTCGGCGCCTCCTGCACCTCGGCGGCCCAGGCGATGGCGATGATCCTCCTGGTGATCGGCGCCGGCGGTGCCTTCAAGAACGTCCTCGTCGAAGGCGGGATCTCCGACTACATCAAGGACGCCACGGACGGCTGGTCCATCTCGCCGATCGTCCTCGCCTGGCTCGTCGCCGTCATCCTCCGCATAGCGCTCGGCTCGGCGACGGTCGCCGTCGTCACGGCCTCCGGCGTTGTGCTGCCGCTCCTGGCGGACAGCGGGGTCCACCCGGAGATGATGGTGCTTGCCGTCGCCTGCGGTTCCATCGCCTGCTCCCATGTCAACGACCCGGGATTCTGGTTGTTCAAGGAGTACTTCAACCTCTCCGTCATCGAAGCGATCAAGGTCCGTACCACCTATACGACGGTGCTGGCCGTCCTCGGCCTGGGCGGCGTCCTGGTGGCCGAGTGGGCCCTTGACGTCCTCAGCGTCTGAACGCGCGAACCTCCCGGGCCCGCCACCCGCCGACCCGGAAACTTCCGATCCCCCGCACCACCTCACCGCAGAAGGGCACCCGATGAACATCGGACAGCCGACCGTCACGGCGTTCTCCGTCTACCCGGTCGCCGGCCGGGACAGCATGGAGCTGAACCTCTCCGGCGCGCACGGCCCCTACTTCACCCGCAACGTCGTCGTCCTCACCGACTCCGAGGGACGTACCGGGCTGGGCGAGGTGCCCGGCGGGGAGAAGATCACGCAGACGCTGCGTGACGCCGAGCCACTGGTCGTCGGGGCGAAGGTGGGCGACTACAAGCGCGTCCTGCGCGAGATCGGCGACCGGTTCGCCGACCGCGACGCGGGCGGACGGGGCGCTCAGACCTTCGACCTGCGGACCACTGTCCACACGGTCACCGCCGTCGAGTCGGCACTGCTCGACCTCCTCGGGCAGCACCTCGACGTGCCCGTCGCGGCGCTCCTGGGCGACGGCCAACAGCGGGACTCCGTCAAGGTGCTGGGCTATCTCTTCTACGTCGGCGATCCGGACCGGACCGATCTGGAGTACGTCCGTGAACCCGACTCCCCTGTGGAGTGGTACCGGGTCCGGCACGAGGAGGCCCTGTCACCGGAAGCGATCGTCCGTCAGGCCGAGGCAGCGTACGACCTCTACGGCTTCCGGGACTTCAAGCTCAAGGGAGGCGTCCTGGAGGGTGCCGAGGAGGTCAGGGCCGTACGCGCCCTGAAAAGCCGCTTCCCCGAGGCCCGGATCACCCTCGACCCGAACGGCGCGTGGTCACTGCGCGAGGCGATCGAGCTGTGCCGGCCCCTGGTCGGCACGCTCGCCTACGCCGAGGACCCCTGCGGAGCCGAAGGCGGCTACTCCGGACGGGAGATCCTCGCCGAGTTCCGGCGCGCAACCGGGCTCCCCACCGCGACCAACATGATCGCCACCGACTGGCGCCAGCTGGCCCACGCCCTGGCCCTCCAGTCGGTCTCCATCCCCCTGGCCGACCCGCACTTCTGGACGATGCAGGGCTCCGTGCGCGTAGCGCAGTTGTGCAACGCGATGGGTCTGACCTGGGGCTGCCACTCCAACAACCACTTCGACATCTCCCTGGCCATGGTGACCCACTGCGGCGCCGCGGCTCCGGGCGAGTACAACGCCCTGGACACACACTGGATCTGGCAGGAGGGACTGGAACGGCTCACCACCGACCCGCCGCGCATCGTCGGTGGCGAGATCGCCGTCCCGGACGGCCCCGGGCTGGGCGTCCGCCTCGACATGGACCGGCTCCTCGCGGCCCACGACCTCTACCGGGAGAAGGCCTTGGGCGCACGTGATGATGCCGTCACCATGCGATACCTCATCCGCGACTGGCAGTTCGACGGCAAGCGCCCCTGCCTGGTGCGGTAGGCGACTGTCTGGCGACTGCCTGGCGACTGTCTGGCAACTGTCTGGCGACTGTCTGAGGACGAACACGGTCGTCTCCTTCGCCAAGGCCGCCTGGACTCCGACCCGGTCGGCGCCGCACCGACGGCAGCACGGCCGGCACCGGCCGAGAGGTCCTCAGCCCGGCGAAGAGGACGAACCCGGCCCCGTCGAAGAGACGGGGCCGGGTTCGCACCTCGTGTCCTGGCGCCTACTTGAGCGCCACACCACCGGAGTTGTGATAGGCGGTCGTCTTGCGGATCAGGTTTCCGCCGTCGGTCTCGACCGACGTCTGCTCATGGTGCCCCGCACCGAACAGCAGGGCGGCGACATGCGCGTCCGCCACCTGGTCCATGTGCGCGAAGAACCAGTCCACCTTGTCGTCCTTGTAGTGGTTGAGGGTGTTGTTCTGCGTCATGTTGCCCACGGGGATCTGCCACAGGACGACCGGCTTGCCCACGGACTCGGCCATCGTCTTGTAGAACCCCAGCGCGGCTTCGGCCTTCTTGTCGGTCCAGAAGTTGTCATGGCCGCCGTTGGCCGGCTGTGCGTACCAGCCTGCGTCGCGGTCCGACACGTCGGCGACCAGGAAGTCGGCGCCCCGAGCCCCGAGTTTGGCGTAGTCCTGGCCGCACTTCTGCATGTTGCTCTGCCAGTCCCAGCAGGAAAGGTGCAGCCCCACGGTGGTGTTCGGCGCGTACCTGTGCGCCATCGAGATCAGGCAGCGGGTGAGTCCGGCGGCGCTGTTCTCCTGCGATCCGCAATCCTTCGGATTCGCGGCCGAGACCTGCGCGGAAACCTTGTGCGGATCGCCGAGCGACCGGACGTAGCCCCAGAAGTCGGGCTCGAGGTCGATCATGTCGGGCGAGTCGCCGATCTTCTGGAGGAAGAAGCGGTAGTCGTTCATGTACCGGGTGAGCAGGTCGACCCTGTTGATGGCCTTGACTTCGCCCGGGCCGTCGCCCTCGCCTGCCAGGTCCCCGAGGTCGCGCAGTGAGTACCACGTCCAGAAGAACTTCTGCGGACGCGGGCTGCCCTGGTAAGTCGCCTTGGCCGCCTGGTTGTCCGACCAGGTCACGTAACTGCCGGGTTCCGTGGTGCTACCGCCCCAGCAGCCCCACCAGTTCTTCCACTCATCCCGGCAACGCGATGCCGAGTAGTAGTCCGACGAGGGCGCGGGCGGGCTGTGCACATAGGCGTAGCGGACGTCGAACGGCGCGGCGGCCGCCGAGGCGTCAGACATCGAACCGCCGATGAGTACCTTGCTGCTGCCCATGAAACGCGTCGTCGAGCTGCCGCCACCGTCCGCAGGAGCCGACGCCGGCGGGCGCGAGGCACTCGGAGCCTGGCTCGTGGCGCTGTCGACCTTCCCGGCCGGGACGAGTTGCCATTGCTGATGGGCGCCGCCCCGGTCGCTGTACTGGACGACCTCGCCCCCGTCAGCCTTGGAGGCCTTGCGGACCTCGACGGCCATGCCGCTGAAGCGATTGACCAAACGCACGTGGCCGTCCGACGACTTCGCCAGTCTGAACTGCTGGTTGGTGCCGTTCAGGTCACCCCACTGCACGATGCCGGAACCGGCTGTCTTTGACCAGTTGCGGTTGTCCAGCACCTTGCCGGAGTTCCGGTTCTGCAGCCGGTAGTACCCGTCACCCGAGTCGATGAACCGCCACTGCTGGTTGGCTCCGCCGTGGCGGCTCCACTGCACCACGGCCGCGCCGTCGTTCTTGGCGAAGGCGCGGCCGTCCAGCGCTTTGCCGCTGTTGCGGTTGACCAGCACGTACCACGTCTTCAGATCCAGGGTTTCCGCTGAGGCGCTGTTGACCACAACGGCGGAGCCGGCCACGACAGCCATGACGACCGCCGCCCAGAAACCCCGACGCGCGAACAACCGACGGCCACGATGCATCGGGCGGCTACCACGGGCGCGACCACGGGCGCGACCACGGGCGCGGCGGCCGCCGGCGCGGGACGCCGCGGATGACGTGGGTGGGCGAGGGACATGACTGTGCTCTCCCTCAGGGGACATGCGTGTGCTCTCTCCTTCAGCCGTCGCGTCTGACCGGACCACTTGGCCGGACAGCACTGAGTGGTCAGCCAGGCCGAAAAGGTTGCTGCGAAGATCCAGAAATCCTTCCGCCTCGATCGCTTCACGCTTCACGCTTCCCGCTCGCCGCGGAGCGCGGCACGGCGAACGTCGGCGGGGGCGAACGACTGATGGCCGCTCCCGTCGTCCCCGCGCACACAGCACACAGCACACAGCGATTCATGCCCGCCACCCGGCTTCCCCGCGGATGACCTGGCTCCGGGGTCTGAGGGAGGCTTGTGCCTGCGCAGATCCGTGCGAGCTTCCGCCACCAAATCGCCGGCGACGATCCAACGGACGGCTGCCACGCCCGCGCGGAGGTCCTCCTCCACGAAGCCGTCGAGCCGCCCACGGTCGGCGCAGGCTGCCGTCTTTAAGGCGGCAGTTGGTACTCCTCCTACGACGGCGGCACCGTGACGTCGTCCTTCGGCCGCGACATCGACCAAGCCTCCTGCGAGCAACCGCGCGCTCCGGCCAGGGACTGCGAGCCCGTTGTCTCCACCTTGCTCGCCACCACCATGTAGTTCTCGGCATCAGGGTTGAACGTGCTCATTTCCGTCCGGAGTCCGACCCTCTGCAACTCGATTTCGAGTTCGTCGTATCGGTACGGCCAGCACGACAGCAGTTCCGAGCGGACGAGAACCGGCCCAGCCGCATCAACTTGCGCAATCGCAATCTCGATGTGGTGCTCGTTCTCCCAATGCGGCGCAATCTCCCAGCGGTAGACCACGACGGCATTGCGACCGTTCCGGCGGACGAGTCGGTCACTGATGTCCAGCCGGGAACCTCTGGCCCTCACGAGTTCCCAGGTACGGGAGGTGAGTACCAAGCGCCCGCCAGGGCGCAGAAGCCGCGACATCGACTCCAGAGCAGCAACCCTGCCTCTCGCGCCCACGGCATGGTGCAGCGAGTTGCCAACGCAGAACACCATGTCGAAGGTGGCGTCATCGAAGTGTTCGGGCAACTCTTGCCAGTCCGCCCGCACTGTCCGGACCGATGCCCCGAACTCCTCGGACAACTCGGCAGTCCGGCGAACCATCGCTTCACTGGCGTCAGTTGCGACAACCTGCATGCCAAGACCGGCGAGTCCGACCGCCAACTGTCCCGTTCCGCACGAACAATCGAGGACGTGCGCGTCCGGCGGCAGGAGACTGAGGACGTCATCGAACGACGCGGCGAAGTCGGCCGGGGCCAGCTTTTCGTCCGAGATGAGCCACTCGTACACCTCGGCAAGCGCGTTATAACCCGTCACAGCAACTACCTCCGTCACTCGGCAGACTCACGGGAGGACGTCAGTACATCGCCGGAGCGAGTCGGTTCACAAAGGGTTTGCAAGAGCGGCCCGTCCGAGGTGATGAGGGATTTCGAGGAATGAGGCCGACCGTTGAGTAGGGCCCAAGCTCCTGCCGAGAGGATCCGAGTCCACGAGCGGTGAGCCGGCCGCCGAGGACCTGACGGGATCAACCCCATGGGGTTGGCCCCGTCGGCATGGTGATCGGCATGCAACCAGAAGTTCTCTGAGGTCGGTGGCGCCGCGTCCTTCGGTGGCGTCTGGCTCCGTGTCGAAGCCGAGCTGCCCCGAGAAGGGTCGCGTCGGTGAGCGGGCTACCACTTCCGCCACTGGTCCGTGAGCTGGTACTGGCCCAGGCCGTGGTGCGTGGCGCCGGCTCGTAGTGGGTCGAGGGTTCCGTACGGGGGCGTTCACCTGCGTTCATGGGCGACTGGCCTTAGCCTCTTGATCGGGTTGTCGCCGACGCAGGAAGGCCCGGGTCTCCATCAGGAGGATGCCGGTAAGCGTGAATCGCACCATGTGTCCATATTCTGAATCCATGATTATCGACTACGCGTCAGTGTTCCAAGCGCTGCCGGGCGCGGTCGCTCTGCTGACGCCCGAGCTGGTTTTCGCCGACGCCAACCTCGCGTGGCTGCGCCAGGCCGGACGCAGCCGCGACCAGGTGGTGGGCCGCTACCTCTTCGACGCCTTCCCCGGCAGCCCGCGGGACCCAGCAGCCTCCGATGCCCGCCACCTGGAGGCATCCCTGCGCGAGGTCCTGGCCAACCGCAAGATCGACATGGACCTACAGCGCTACGACGTGGAATCCGCGCAGCGCCCCGGCCATTGGGAGGAACGCTACTGGAGCGTGGTCAACGCGCCCGTCTTCGCGCCCGACGGCCAGATCGCCCTGGTGATCCACCGCGTCGAGGAAGTTACTGAACTCCTGCGCGCCAGCAGCGGGCCGGACGGCCCACTCCAGCTCGAGGCCGAGCTCTTCAGCCGGATGCGTCAGCTGCACGAAATCAACGAGCGCCTGCGTCGCGCTCACGCCCGCGAGCGTGAGGTCGCCCTCGCCCTGCAGCGCGCCATGCTCCCCGTTCCGCCCCCGATCGGCCCTCACCGGTTCGCCGTCCGCTACCGGCCCGCGGTCGGCTCCCTCAATGTCTGTGGCGATTGGTACGACCTGGTCCAACTTCAGGACGGCGACAAGATCGCCGTGGCCGTGGGCGATGTCGTCGGCCACGGTCTGGAGGCGGCAGGCATCATGGGCCAGCTCCGCAGTGCCCTGTCCGCCACCTCCCTGGTCGCCACTGGCCCCGCACAGGCCCTCGAGGTCCTCGGCCGGTACGCGCATTGCGTCACCGGCGCCGAGTCGACCACCGCGGTGACCGCCTTCATCGACTTCAGTCGCCACCTCATCACCTACTCCAGCGCCGGCCACCCCCCTCCGGTCCTTCTTCGTACCGACGGCACAGTGGAGTTGTTGGACCAGGCGACCGATCCGCCGCTGGATGCCGTCTTCGAGTCCAGTCCTCGGCCGGAAGCCACCACCGCCTTCACCGACGGCGGCACCCTCCTGCTCTACACCGACGGACTCATCGAACGCCGCCACCAGGACATCGACACCGGACTCAGCCAACTCACCGACGCCCTGATCCGCCACAAGGAACTCACCACCCCCGGTGCGCTCGCCGATGCCGTGATGAACGACCTGATCCCCGCCGAAGGCGTCACAGACGACACCGCCCTGGTCGTCGTCAGCCTGTGAGGCGTCTCAGTGATCACCCAACTGATCACGCGGCCGTGACCTGCGGCCGCCTACTCGATCAACGCTCTGACCTGCTGCCGAGCTGTCGGCAGTTGTCGACGTCGGTCACCATTGAGCGCCCTTCCACGGCCCGAGGACGGCCCGGGAGGGCGCTCGTTCCTGAGCACCGCATCAGGAGTCCAGACAAGCGCTCGCATGGACTGCGCGGCCTGTGGCTTTGGGCCTGATGCGGGCGCCTTGTATGTACCAGCATCTGGCGCCGTAGAAAATTCGCCAGAGTGGAACTCAAGGTGCGTCAGGTTCATGCTCGGGAGACGAACTGGCCGTAGCGGTGAGCTTCCGGGCCTACGCAGAGAAGTGGGTGGAGGAACGGGAACCCGCACCGCTGACACAGGACCTCTACCTCCTCGACAAGCACCTGTTCGCCTTCGC
>NZ_WWIC01000174.1:0-400 GCF_009872555.1 Streptomyces sp. SID5643 | reverse complement strand
GTGGCACTCGGACCCTCCAGCTGCCCGATGAACCACAACCGGCGCTGCGCGAAAGACAACGGAATCATCAGGACTCCTCCTGGATACGCATCGGCCGCAACGCCGGCCTAGCTGACTTCTGACTGCCAAGCCGCCGTGCAAGTCCGGCCACCGTCGACGCCCCCAGCAGCACCCTCAAGGGCACCTCGACCTTCAGCACGGCACGGATCTGGTTGATCAGCCGGACGGCGAGCAGGGAATGCCCGCCGAGTTCGAAGAAGTCGTCGTCCACGCCGACCTCGGGCAGGCCGAGGGTCTGTGCGAACACCTCGCACAGGACCTTCTCCTCGTGGGTGGACGGTTCCCGGCCCGAACCTGCGGCGCCGGAGTAGTCCGGGGCGGGCAGGGCCTCGCGGTGCAG
>NZ_WWIC01000173.1:0-464 GCF_009872555.1 Streptomyces sp. SID5643 | reverse complement strand
GGCCACGGCTCCTGCTCCGTCAGCAAGGACACCGCCCCCGCCGACCAGTCCACATGCGGGGAGGCCTCATCGACATGCAGCGTCTTGGGCAGGACACCGCGCCGCATCGCCATGACCATCTTGATCACACCAGCCACCCCGGCAGCGGCCTGCGTATGACCCACATTCGACTTCAGCGAACCAAGCCACAAAGGACGCCCCGCATCCCGCTGCCCATACGTCGCCAGCAACGCCTGCGCCTCGATCGGATCACCCAGACGCGTCCCCGTCCCATGCGCCTCCACCACATCCACATCACCCACACCCAACCGCGCATCCGCCAACGCCTGCCGGATCACCCGCTGCTGCGACGGACCATTCGGCGCCGTCAACCCGTTGCTCGCACCGTCCTGGTTCACCGCCGAACCACGCACCACCGCCAGCACCCGACGCCCATGACGCACCGCATCCGACAACCGCTCCAC
>NZ_WWIC01000172.1:0-33398 GCF_009872555.1 Streptomyces sp. SID5643 | reverse complement strand
GAGCGGCGGGCGCGGCCGCCGACGAACTGCTCGGAGTGGACACCGCCCGGCCCCTGCGGGCGCGGCTCGGCCCGCCGGCCCCCCTCGCGGTGCGCACCGCCCTCGGCTGCGCGCTCGCCGGCTACGCCTCGCTCGCTCTCGGGATCGGCCGCCCCTACTGGGCGCTGGTCACCGCCGCCTCGCTCTACCAGGCGAACCTCACTCTGACCTGGAGCCGGGCCGTCCAGCGGGTGGTGGGCAACGCCGTCGGCGTGCTCGTCTTCCTGGCCGTCGTGCCGCTCGCGCACCTCGGGCCGGTGGCGCTCGTGCTGTGCTGCCTCGCGTTCAGCTTCGGCGCGGAGCTGCTGATCAGCCGCAACTACTGGCTCGGCAGCGTCTGCGTGACGCCGATGGCCCTGCTCATCACGGAGTTCGCCGGCCACCAGGAGCCCGGAACGCTGATGACGGAGCGGGTCGTGGACACCGTCGTCGGCGCGCTGGTCGGGCTCGTCGCCGCCCTGGCCGTCACCAACCGACGCGCGGGCGCCCGCGTCGAACGGGCGCTGACCGCCGCCGACCGGGCCCGCGGCCACGCCGCCCGCCTCCTGGCCGGGCCGGACCCCGGCCACGCTGCCCTGGAATCCGCCCGCCGCGGCCTCGCCGTCGCCCTGGCCGAGCTGCGCGCAGCGGCCGACGCCGCCGCCGGTGAATGGTGGCAGCGGGCCCTGCCCCAGGAGCGGGTCGTGCTCGCCGAACAGGCCGGACACCGTACGCTCGCCGCGACGGCCCGACGCCAGGGACTGCTCCCGGACCGGGACCCGGCCACCGAAACGGAGGACGCACGGCCATGACGCCGACCGAAGGACCATCGCCCACGGGGAGCGACGCGGGACCGGCCCCGCAGCCGGGGACCGGGGCAGAGCCGGTGGCGCAGGGGCGGACGGCCGACGAGGAGGTGACAGCCGGAGGGAGCGCGGTCGAGGGCGCGTCCGGGGAGGACCTCCCGGACGGCGGGCGCCGGGGCGACACCGTCGCCGCCGTCGTCCGGCAGTGGCAGACCGTGCACCCCGGGCTCGACACCGGGCCGATGGAGATCATCGGTCGGATCAACCGCTGCGCCGCCCTGCTCCAGCAGGCCGAGGACGCTCCGCTGCGCCGGGCCGGACTCAGCCGGCCCGAGTTCGATCTGCTGGGTGCGCTGCGGCGTACCGGGCACGAACTGACGCCGGGGGACCTGGCCAGGGAAACCTTCTCCTCGGGCGCGGCCGTCACCAAACGCCTGAAGCAGCTGACCGAGCGGGGCCTGGTCGAACGACGCGGCGACACCCGTGACCGCAGGGTCGTCCACCTCCGCCTCACCGACGCCGGGCGCGACCTCGTCGACGCGATCCTGCCCGTCCAGCTCGCCTACGAGACGGCGGTGCTGTCCGGCGTGGACGGGCCCGAGCAGGGTGAACTCGCCGCTTTGCTGGGGGAGTTGCTCGGCCAGCTGGAGGGGCGACTCGGCGTCCTGCGGGCCTGAGCGCCTCCGAGGCCGGCAGTGGCGGTGCCGCCGGAACAAGGCACCACGACGCCGGCTCAGCCCTCGTCGGCCGCCCGGTACACGCCGAACACAGCCCCCTGCGGGTCCCGCAGCACCGCGATGCGCGGGCCGTCGGGCACGGAGGTGGGCACCATCAGGACCGTGCCGTGCCGCTGGACGACGGCGGTCGTGTCGTCGACGTCGGCCACGGCGAAGTACGGCAGCCAGTGCGCCGGCACCTCGGGCGGGAACTTCTCGTCCATCGTCACCATGCCGCCGAAGTCGGCACCGCCCACGCCCCACTGGGTGTAGCGGTCCGACGGGGCGACCGTCCAGCCGAACACCCGCGTGTAGAAGGAGACGGCCCCCTCCGGGTCCCGCGTCATCAGCTCCACCCAGCCCAGCGAACCGGGCGCGTTGAACAGCCCCGCACCCGGGAAGGTCCCCGCCTGCCACAGCTGGAAGACGGCACCGCCCGGATCGGCGGCCACCGCGAACCGCCCCACGTCGAACACGTCCGTCGGGCCGAACAGCAGTGTCCCGCCCGCCTCCGTCACCGCACGGACGGTGGCGTCCGCATCGGTCACCGCGAACGACACGTTCCACGCGACCGGCTGCGACGGCTGGTACAGCGGGGCGAGCGCGGCGACGGCCGCGTCCCCCAGGTGCGCCACGGTGTAGCCGCCCGCCTCCTGACGTGCGTCCGTCTCGGGCCGCCAGCCGAACAGCCGCGTGTAGAACCGCCGGGCCGCCTCCAGGTCACTGGTCCCCAGCTCGGTCCAGCAGGGACCGCCGGTCACCGGTGCGTCGAGCTTCATGGCGTTCCTTCCGCGAGCGGCGGGGACCTCGCCCCCGAGGGCCCCCTCCAGCACGCTAAGCCGCCCGCGGGGCTCCCTGCCATCCGGGGAAACCCGGTGGTGTGCCGCAGCGGCCGCGGCGTACCCTCACCCCGTACCGCACCGCGTGGCGGCCTCCCGCTCCTTCAGCCTGCCCGGAGGTACCCATGCCCGCGCCCGAGGTGCGTCCCTTCCGCAAGACCGACCGCGACCAGCTGACCGACCTGGTCAACATGCACGTCGCGGCCGTCGTCCCCGGCGTCTCCGTCTCCGTGAACACCGTCCTCGGCGACCTGGAGCGGCGGCCAGGCGAGTTCATCACCGACCCGTGGGTGGCCGAGCGGACGACGCTCGTCGCCGAGCAGCGCCGGCACGTCGTCGCCGCGGCCCACCTGCTGCGCTACCGCGCCGACGCCGAGGTCGGGGAGAGCTATCGGGAGGCCGCCGAGATCAACTGGTTCGTCCACCGCCCGGCGACGCCCCTCTGGCCGGACGCCCAGCCGGCGGCGGACCTGCTGATGCGGGCGTGCCTCGCACAGCTGACCCGCTGGAACGCCCGCGTCCGGTACGCCGACGGCACACTGCCCGCCCCGCTCGTCTACGGCCTGCCCCGCAACTGGCCGCACATCCGGGCCCTCTACGAACGCGCGGGGTTCCGGCACACCGGAGACACCGAGGTCATCCTGATCGCCCGGGTGGCCGACCTGCCGGCCCACGAACCCCGGCCGGGTGTCACGGCCGAGCGCACGCTGGGGGAGTGCGGCACCCGCTTCACGGCCCGGGCCGGGGGCAGGACACTCGGCTTCATCGAGATCGACACCGCCCTGGCCCGCCCGGAACGCCACACGCGCGCCTCCGGCCTCGCCGACATCGGCAACCTGCACATCGACCCGGCGGAGCACGGCACCGGCCTGGAGCACTGGCTGCTCGCCCGGGCCGCGGACTGGCTCCGGCTGTGCGGCGTGGACCGGCTCGTCGCCTACGAACCCGCCGAGGGCAGCGCCACCACCGCCTCCCTGACCTCTGCGGGCTTTCGCGAACTCACCCGCACCGAGCGGGGCTGGGAACACCGCCCGGGCCGGGCTCAGATGCCGGGGCGGTAGCGGATGGGATGGTCCGCCGGCACCTCCACCAGCACGATCGGCGTCCCGTCGGGATCCGCGATCCACATCTCGACCAGCCCCCAGGGCTCCTTCACCGGCGGCCGCACGATCTCCACACCCTTCGACCGCAGCTCCTCCTGCGCCGCTGCCACGTCGTCGACCTGGAGCCACAGCCGTACGGCGGGCGCCTGGGCCGTCTCGGACCGCCCCGAGACCTCCAGGAAGCCGCCGCCCAGGAAGAAGACGGTGCCCCGCTCGGCTCCCGTGCCGAACTCGCGGTACACGGCGAGGCCCAGTTGCTCGCCGTAGAAGGCACGCGACCGCTCGGGGTCGGTGGGGCGGAGCAGGATCCGGCTGCTGAGTACTTGCACCATGCAGCGGAGCCTAGTGGTGGCGTTACGCTCATCCCTGCCCAGCCTCGCAGCCGCAAGGAGACGTACGCCCATGGAGACCGCCGCCACCGCACCGACCTTCCGCCATGCCACCGACGCCGACGTGGACGAGCTGGTCGCGCTGATCGAGTCGGCGTACCGGGGCGACGACAGCAGGGCCGGCTGGACCACCGAGGCGGACATCCTCGAAGGGCAGCGCACCGACCCCGAGGGGGTACTGGAGGTCATCAAGTCGCCCGAGAGCCGGCTCCTCACGGTGGAGCAGGAGGGCAGGATCGTCGCCTGCTGCCAGCTGGAGCGCCAGGGCGAGCACGCCTACTTCGGGATGTTCGCCGTCAGCCCCCGGCTCCAGGGCGCGGGCCTCGGCAAGGTGATCCTCGCGGAGGCGGAGCGGCAGGCCCGCGAGACCTGGGGCGTGCGGGAGATGCAGATGACCGTGATCTCCGTGCGCGACGACCTCATCGCCTGGTACGAGCGGCGCGGCTACCGCCGTACGGGACGGATGACCCCGTTCCCGTACGGCGACGAGCGCTTCGGTGTTCCGCAGCGCGACGACCTTCAGTTCGAGCTGCTGGTCAAGGAACTCGCCCAGCTCTGACCGCTACGCCGTGAAACGGCCCGTGCGCTTGATGTCCGGGTGGTCGGTGGTCGCGCCGTCCAGACCGAACGCCCGGACGAGCCGCAGCTGGTCCTGCGTGTTCACCACCCAGCCGATGATCCTCAGGTCGGCCTTGCGGGCCCGCTCCACGATCTCCAGGGTCAGCCGGCGGATGTTCAGGCAGACGGTCTCGGCGCCGGCCTGGACGGCGCGGTCCACGATGTCGGTGCCGTAGCGGCTGGCGATCAGCGCGGTGCGCACCCCCGGCACCAGGGGCTTGATCTCGGCGATCGCCTCGTCGTGGAACGAGGACACCTCCACGCGGCCCGCCAGCCCGCGCTCGTTCATCACCCCGGCCAGGGCCCGCGCCGCCTGCGCGTCCTTGATCTCCGCCTGGAGCGGCGACTGCACGGCCTCCAGGACCTCCTCGAAGACCGGGACCCGCTCGCCCCGGCCCGCGTCCAGGGCCCGCAGCTCGGCGAGGGTCTTCTCGGCGATCGGGCCGGTGCCGTCGGTCGTGCGGTCCACATCCGTGTCGTGCATGACGACGAGCGCGCCGTCCTTGCTCAGGTGCAGATCGAGCTCGATGGCGTCCAGGCCCGCCTCCTGGGCGGCGACGAAGGACCGGAGGGTGTTCTCGGGTTCCACACCCATGACTCCGCGGTGACCGATGGTGAGGAAGTTCAAGACGCGACTCTCTTCCGTCGACAGGCGGCACTGGGGGCCTGACGGCCCCTCCGACCGTATCGCCTGGACCTGCCCTGTGCAGAGAGTGAGGGCATGGTTGCTGCACATCCGGGCAGAAGCGTGACCGACAGGAAAAAGTGCGGTGAAGCACAGGGTCGGGCAGGATAATTTCCCGGGTTCACCCTTGCTGGGAGGAACCTCGTGTGTATACGGTCTGCATACGTGAGATTCTCCCGTGGAAGGTGGGACATGACGGAAATTCTTGTGCAGGTGGGTTCGGAGGAAGTTCTTCCTCCCGTGGCCAGGGTGGTCGAGCACCCTGCATGGCCCGTGCTCAAGGATGCCGTGGAGCGGATCCGGCCATGGCAGTCCAAGGACGGGTCGATCGACTTCGACGCCGAGGGCGCGCCCGACCCGGCCGACGCCGAGCTCGCGGTCCGCCGGGTCGCCGATGCCGTCCTGGAGCTCTCCCCGCTGCTCCCGCACGACGGCGCCTACCACGAGGCCCTGGTCAAGGACCTGACCCGGTGGGCCGACAGCGGCTTCCAGGTGCCCGACTTCCTCGACTCGCTGCTGGCCTTCCAGCCCGCCGCGAACCGCGCGGACGGCCTCCAGCACCTCGTCGTCTTCCCGATGTACACCCAGAACGGCAACCCGGACCGCAACCTCGAAGCGGTCGTGCTGCGCATGGTCTGGCCCGACTGGCTGGCCGAGCTGGAGCGCACCCGCTACGACAACCCGCTGTTCTGCGGCATCAAGTTCGAGGACTTCACCTCCGGCTACGACACCAACTCGGCCGTCCTGTTCCCCGAGACCATCGCCGTGCGCGAGGCCCCGGAGCGGTTCACCTGGGGCGGCATCTTCTGCGACCGCGAGGCCGCCCGCTTCCGCCGCGTGACCGACGCCGCCGTCGACATCCTGGGCCTGGAGCTGCCCGAGGACGTCGCCGCGATGGTTCACGACCAGAAGCGCTGCGAGGAGGCGTTCGTCCTGTGGGACATGGTCCACGACCGCACCCACAGCCACGGCGACCTGCCCTTCGACCCGTTCATGATCAAGCAGCGCCAGCCGTTCTGGATGTACGGCCTGGAGGAGCTGCGCTGTGACCTCACGGCCTTCAAGGAGGCCGTGAAGCTGGCCGGGGAAGGCGTTCCGCAGGCCCGTGACGTGCAGGTCGCGGTCCTCTTCGACCGCATGTTCCGCTTCCCGGTCACCGGCGAGCGGGTGCGCAACTACGACGGCCTCGGCGGCCAGCTCCTCTTCGCGTACCTGCACAAGCACGACGTAGTCCGCTGGACCGACAACAAGCTCACCATCGACTGGGAGCGCGCCCCGCAGGTCACCAACCAGCTGTGCGCCGAGATCGAGGACCTGTACCGCGACGGCATCGACCGCCCGAAGCTGGTCCACTGGTTCGCCGGCTACGAACTGGTCTCCACGTACCTCTCCCCGCACCCGGGCTCCAAGTGGGCCAAGGGCCCCGACGCCCTGGACACGACGCAGCCGCCGCGGAAACTCGTCGATGACGTGCTTCCGGACGAGTTTCCGCTGAGCATGTTCTATGAGGCATTGTCCAAGAAGCTGAAGAACGTGATCGCCTCCACCAAGGGCATCACGGCGGACGGCGCCGAGCGGATCGCCGCGTGAGCGATCGGCGTACCGGGAACACTGCTCAGGAGGCGAAGATCATGGGGAACGGGGCGCTCAGCGGTGCGGTGATCGCGGTGGCCGGAGCGGGCGGGCCCGCCGGCCGGGCCGCACTGCTCAGGCTGGCCGAGGCGGGTGCGACGGTCATCGGGTCGGACAACGACCCGGAGCGGCTGGCGGAGGCGGTGGACGCGGCGAGCTTCGCGTCCGGCGGCGCCACCGTCACCGGTGACACGGTCGATCTGCTGGACCTGGGGGCGACCCGCGACTGGGCCACCCGGATCGAGAAGGACTTCGGCCGCGTCGACGGCCTGGTCCACCTCGTCGGTGGCTGGCGCGGCAGCGAGACCTTCACCCGGACCAGCCTCGACGACTGGGACTTCCTGGAGATGCTGCTGGTCCGCACGGTGCAGCACACCTCTCTCGCGTTCCACGAGGCGCTTCAGCGCAGCGACCGCGGCCGGTACGTGCTGATCAGCGCCGCCGGCGCCACCAAGCCCACCGCGGGCAACGCCGCCTACGCGGCCGGCAAGGCGGCGGCCGAGGCGTGGACGCTGGCCATGGCGGACTACTTCCGCAAGGCCGGGGGCGCCGGGGGGCCGACGTCGGCTGCTGCGATCCTGGTGGTGAAGGCGCTGGTCCACGACGCCATGCGCGCCGACCGGCCCAACGCGAAGTTCGCCGGCTTCACCGACGTCAAGGACCTGGCCGAGGCCATCACCACGGTCTGGGAGAAGCCCGCCGCCGAAGTGAACGGAAACCGTCTGTGGCTCACCGAGAAGCCGTGAACCCGCCGAAGACCGACGCCCGTCGTCATCACGACCCGGAGGTCCGCGGTTTCGCCAGCGACAACTACGCCGGAGCCCACCCGGAGGTCCTCGCCGCCCTGGCCCTGGCCAACGGCGGGCACCAGGTCGCGTACGGCGAGGACGCCTACACCGGCAACCTCCAGCAGGTGATCCGCAGCCACTTCGGGCCGACGGCAGAGGCGTTCCCGGTCTTCAACGGCACCGGCGCGAACGTCGTCGCGCTCCAGGCGGTCACCGACCGCTGGGGAGCGGTGATCTGCGCGGAGAGCGCGCACATCAACGTCGACGAGTGCGGGGCCCCGGAGCGGGTCGGCGGCCTGAAGCTGCTGACCGTCCCGGCACCCGACGGCAAGCTCACGCCCGAGCTGATCGACCGGCAGGCGTACGGCTGGGACGACGAGCACCGGGCCATGCCGCAGGTCGTCTCCATCGCCCAGGCCACCGAGCTGGGCACGGTCTACACGCCGGAGGAGATACGCTCCCTGTGCGAGCACGCCCACGCGCACGGCATGAAGGTGCACCTGGACGGCTCCCGGCTGGCCAATGCCGCCGCCACCCTGAACGTCCCGATGCGGACGCTCACCAACGCCGCGGGCGTCGACATCCTCTCCCTGGGCGGTACGAAGAACGGCGCCCTGTTCGGCGAGGCCGTCGTGGTCATCAACCAGGACGCCGTCAGCCACATGAAGCACCTGCGCAAGCTGTCCATGCAGCTCGCCTCCAAGATGCGCTTCGTGTCGGTGCAGCTGGAGGCCCTGCTCGCCCGGGACCTGTGGCTGCGCAACGCCGGGCACGCCAACGAGATGGCCCAGCGGCTCGCCGAGGGCGTGCGGGCCGTGCACGGCGTGGAGATCCTCTACCCGGTGCAGGCCAACGCGGTCTTCGCCCGCCTGCCCCACGACGTGGGCGAGCGCCTCCAGAAGCGGTTCCGCTTCTACTTCTGGGACGAGGCCGCGGGCGACGTCCGCTGGATGTGCGCTTTCGACACGACCGAGGACGACGTGGACGCCTTCCTGGCGGCGCTGAAGGAGGAGATGGCCCGCTAAGGTGCATAGGTATACGGTAGAGCGTAAATGAATTGACGAGGGTGCGGCCTCTCCTTACGCTCTGCCGTCATGCAGCTGATCCAGCAGACGCCCGACCTCTCCGCCTATCTGGACGCCGACGAGGCGATCGACCACCACCATCCGCTCGTGCGGACAACGGCGGCGAAGCTCGCCGACAGGGTGGCCGACTCGTATGACTATGCGCGGGCGGCTTTCGAGTTCGTCCGCGACACCATCCCGCACTCGCAGGATTCCGGTGATCTCCGCGTCACGTGGCGCGCCTCCGACGTCCTGGAGCAGCGCACCGGCATCTGCTACGCCAAGGCCCACGCGCTGGCCGCCCTGCTCCGGGCCGAGGACATCCCCACCGCGCTCTGTTACCAGAAGTTCGACGTGGTGCACGGGCTGGTCGCCGTGCGGTTCGACGGCGCGTGGCACCGGCAGGACCCGCGGGGCAACAAGCCCGGCGTCGACGCCCAGTTCTGCCTCGACGGTGAGCGGCTGGCCTTCACGCCCGACCTCGCGGCCAATGAAATGGACTACCCGGTCTTGTATGCTGCACCGCATCCGGTCGTGCTCGACACGCTCACGGCAGCGCGCGACCGACCTCACCTGTGGCAGACGCTCCCGACCGCACTCTGAGGCAAGGCGACCATGACGCTCACCCTGACCGTGTCCGATGACGTACGCGCCCTCGCCCCCGGTTTCACGCACGTCGCGATCGAGGCGCACGGCCTGGTCAACGGCCCGAGCAGTGAAGCCGGTTCGGCCCTGCTGGACGACGCGGCGCGCCGGCTCGCCCTACGCCTGGACGGCCGCGCCCCGCACGAGGACCCGCACATGGCCGCCTGGCGCGAGACCTACACGGCGTTCGGCTCCAAGCCGTCCCGCACCCGCAACTCCGCGGAAGCCCTGGCCAAGCGGGCCCTCTCGGACGCCGGGCTGCCCCGCATCAACCTGCTGGTGGACCTCTACAACGCCGTCTCCGTCGCCCATCTGATCCCCGTCGGCGGCGAGGACATCGACCGCATCGAGGGCGGCATGCGGCTGATCCGCGCCACGGGGGAGGAGGACTTCGTGACCGTCGCCGGGGGAGAGGAGGCCGTCGAGCACCCCGACGCGGGCGAAGTCGTGTGGCGCGACGACGCGGGCGTGACCTGCCGCCGCTGGAACTGGCGCCAGGGCCCGCGCACCCGGCTCACCGAGCGGACGACGTCCGGCATCTTCCTGCTGGAGAGCCTGGCACCGATGCCGGTGGCCGAGGTGACGGCGGCCGCCGCGGAGCTCGCCGAGCTGCTGGCGAAGTTCAGCCCGGGGACGGACATCGCGGTCCGCGCTCCGGAGCCCTCCGCCTGAGTGCCGGCCGGGCGGGCGTCAGTGCGCCTCGGCGGCCCGCACCTGCTCCGGCGTGGGCGCCGTGCCGCCGAGGTGGGCCGGCATCCACCAGGTGTCGTCCGGGCCCTTCGGGCGGACGGGGTAGGCGCGCTGGGCGGCCTCCAGGAGCTCCTGGACGCGCTCGCGCAGCTGGCGCGTGATGGCTCCCGCGTACTTGTCGCGGGAGGCCTCGATCGCCTCGCCCACCCGAATGGTGATGGGGATGTGGCTGCGCTTGAAGTTGCGCGGCTGGCCCTTCGTCCACAGTCGCTGCGTGCCCCACACCGCCATCGGGATCAGCGGGACGCCGGCCTCCTGGGCCAGGCGCGCGGCGCCCGACTTGAAGCTCTTCAGCGTGAACGACTGCGAGATCGTCGCCTCCGGGAACACCCCGACGATCTCGCCCGACCGCAGCGAGTCCAGGGCGTGCGCGTAGGCCGCCTCGCCCTGCTTGCGGTCCACGGGAATGTGCTTCATCCCGCGCATGAGGGGACCGGAGATGCGGTGCCGGAAGACCGACTCCTTCGCCATGAAACGCACGAGACGTTTCTGCGGCAGCGCCGCCAGACCGTCGAAGACGAAGTCGAGGTAACTGATGTGGTTGCTCACCAGCACGGCGCCGCCCGAGCGCGGGATGTTCTCCGAACCCTGGAGGTCGATCTTGAGATCCCACACCTTGAACAGCGTGCGGGCGAAACCGACGACGGGACGGTAGACGAGCTCTGCCATGGGCGGGCCGGCCCCTTCCTGCTCTGCCTGGGAAGGGATTCCCAGTGGAAAGTTACGCAGCCGTAGGTTTACGGCTTGTCGCAGATGGTGCCCCAAGAACGGCCGGGTAGCCAGTCCTCGTGCCCGTCGTCGGCGAGATTCTCGTCACGTCGCCCGCCCCTTCCCACCTCGTGCTTTTGCGCGCCCATTACTCCGCGCGGACCGTCACCCGCCGCACGAGCAGGTACAACTCGCACCCCAGGCAGTACCCGAACGCAGCATTGAGGAAGGCGGCGGCCAGCGCGGCGCCGGTCGCCGCCAGTCCCAGCCAGCCGGGACCCAGGGTGTAGCCGACCAGCCCCAGTCCGGCGAAAATCAACCCCACCACCTGGGCGAAACGCGGCGGTTCGGGCGCCTCGAACTCCGTCGGCGGCCCCAGGCGCGGCCGTACGGCCTTGGCGAACAGCAGGCCGTACGGGGAGCGTCCGACCCCGGCCGCCGCGCCGAGCAGGAACGCCAGCGTCTGCCAGGCCAGCAGCCAGGCGCTCCCGGTGACCAGCACGACCGCCAGGACGGCGGCCGTGACGGCCGCGCCGAAACGCGGCCCTCTCACATCGATGTCCATGGGAACCAAGCATTCCGCACAGCGGCCGGGTGGCGGGGCCGGGAATCTTTGCGGTCTCGTGAACGCTTGCAGCAGGTGATGACCGGACTGGTGGTGTGCGTGGCGGTGCTCGCGGCGGCGAGCGCCTACGGAGTGCTGCTGCGGCGGCGGAGCGGGAGAGTGAGGGTGCGCGGGCGCGACGACGGCAAGCGGCTCGATGCGGCGGACCTGGGAGCGGAGCTCGGCGAGCGGGCCATGCTCGTGCAGTTCTCCAGCGCGTTCTGCGCGCCCTGCCGGGCGACCCGGCGGGTCCTCGGCGAGGTCGCCGGCCTGGTCCCGGGTGTGACCCACGTCGAGATCGACGCCGAGGCCCACCTCGACCTCGTACGGCGGCTGGACATCCTCAAGACCCCGACCGTGCTGGTCCTGGACGGCGACGGCCGGGTGGTGCGGCGGGCCACCGGGCAGCCGCGCAAGGCCGACGTGATCGCCGCGCTGGGGGAGGCGGTATGAGGGGTGGGGCGCCGTCCGTGAGTCATCTCCCACATCACGGAACGAACTTGACTGCGCATACCAGTTATCGTCAGCCTGACCGCATGCCTGCGGACCTCCTCGCCACGCCCGACCTCCTGCGCTCGGTCTTCCGGCGGCACGCGGCGGGAGTCGCCGTCGTCACCGCTCGTGGCGAGGCGGGCCCGGTGGGCTTCACCGCGACCTCCCTGACGTCCGTCTCCGCCGAACCGCCCCTGCTGTCCTTCGGGGTGGGAACCGGGTCCTCCAGCTGGCCCGCGATCGCGGCGGCGGACCACGTCGGTGTCCACATCCTCGGAGAGCACCAGCAGGAACTGGCCGCCACCTTCGCGCGCAGCGGCGCCGACCGCTTCGGCCCGCCCACCGCCTGGCGGGAAGGGCCGAAGGGTGTTCCCATTCTCGACGGTGTGCTCGCCTGGCTGGTGGGCCGGGTCGTCGCACGCGTGCCCGCCGGGGACCACCGGATCGTGCTCGCCGAGGTCGTGGCCGGCGATCCCACGGGCACCGGCCGCCCGCTCCTCTACCACCAGGGACGTTTCCAGCGTCTGGGCGACTGAGCAGGGCGCGCCCCCCGGCTGCGTGACCGTCGAGTTCCGGTTACGCTGCGTTGCGAAGGTCACAGTTCAAAGCGCTTGCTTAGCGGGAACGAACTGGGTGTACTGACGAGTAATATTTCGCTCGGGGCGTGGCTTCGCCCCGACCGGGATCGGACGCTAGAGGCGCCTATGCTGCCTGCAAGTAGGCAGCATGGAAATGACGATGCAGTAGGAGAGCCGGCGTGAGCTTGAGGATCGTTGTCACTGTGAAGTACGTGCCCGACGCCACTGGCGACCGGCACTTCGCCGATGACCTGACCGTCGACCGGGACGACGTGGACGGTCTGCTCTCCGAGCTCGACGAGTACGCGGTCGAGCAGGCGCTGCAGATCTCCGAGAACTCCGACGACGACGTGGAGATCACCGTTCTGACGGTGGGCCCTGAGGACGCCAAGGACGCCCTGCGCAAGGCGCTGTCCATGGGCGCGGACAAGGCGATCCACGTCGAGGACGACGACATCCACGGCACCGATGCCATCGGCACCTCCCTGGTCCTGGCCAAGGCGATCGAGAAGGCCGGCTACGACCTCGTCATCTCCGGCATGGCCTCCACCGACGGCACCATGGGCGTCGTGCCCGCGCTGCTCGCCGAGCGCCTGGGCGTCCCGCAGGTCACCCTGCTCTCCGAGGTCTCCGTCGAGGGCGGCACGGTCAAGGGCCGCCGCGACGGCGACGCCGCCTCCGAGAACCTGGAGGCCTCCCTCCCGGCGGTCGTGTCGGTGACCGACCAGTCGGGCGAGGCCCGTTACCCGTCCTTCAAGGGCATCATGGCCGCCAAGAAGAAGCCGGTGGAGTCCTGGGACCTGTCCGACCTCGACATCGACGCCGAGGAGGTCGGCCTGGAGGGCGCCTACACCACGGTCGACGGCGCGGCCGAGCGTCCGGCCCGCACCGCGGGCACGATCGTCAAGGACGAGGGCGAGGGCGGCAAGCAGCTCGCTGAGTTCCTCGCGGGCCAGAAGTTCATCTGAGCCCCTTCGCTGACCGCCCCTCATCTTTCGCAAGCAGGAGAGAAGAAGTCCCATGGCTGAAGTTCTCGTCTACGTCGACCACGTGGACGGCGCCGTCCGCAAGCCCACCCTGGAGCTGCTGACCCTCGCCCGCCGCATCGGCGAGCCCGTCGCCGTCGCGCTCGGCAACGGCGCCGGCGACACCGCCGCCGCCCTCGCCGAGCACGGCGCGGTCAAGGTCCTCACGCACGAGGCCGCCGAGTACGCCGACTACCTGGTCGTACCGAAGGTCGACGCCCTCCAGGCCGCCCACGAGGCCGTGTCCCCGGTCGCCGTGCTGGTGCCGTCCTCCGCCGAGGGCAAGGAGATCGCCGCCCGTCTGGCGCTGCGTCTGGGCTCCGGCATCATCACCGACGCCGTCGACCTGGAGGCCGGCGACGAGGGCCCCGTGGCCACGCAGTCGGTGTTCGCCGCGTCCTTCACCACCAAGTCCCGTGTCTCCAAGGGCACCCCGGTCATCACGGTCAAGCCCAACAGCGCCGCCGTCGAGGCCGCCCCGGCCGCCGGTGCGGTCGAGGCCCTGTCGGTGACCTTCTCCGCCCAGGCCACCGGCACCAAGGTCACCGGCCGTACGCCGCGTGAGTCGACGGGCCGTCCGGAGCTGACCGAGGCCGCGATCGTGGTCTCCGGTGGCCGTGGCGTCAACGGCGCGGAGAACTTCGCGATCATCGAGGCGCTCGCCGACTCGCTCGGTGCCGCTGTCGGTGCCTCGCGTGCCGCGGTGGACGCCGGCTGGTACCCGCACACCAACCAGGTCGGCCAGACCGGCAAGTCCGTCTCGCCGCAGCTGTACATCGCCAACGGCATCTCCGGTGCGATCCAGCACCGCGCCGGTATGCAGACCTCGAAGACGATCGTGGCGATCAACAAGGACGCCGAGGCCCCGATCTTCGACCTCGTCGACTACGGCGTCGTCGGCGACCTCTTCGACGTCGTCCCGGCCCTGACCGAGGAGATCAAGACCCGCAAGGGCTGATCGATTCCGGCTGGGAGGCCCCCGTGACCGCGCGAACGGTCACGGGGGCCTCTTCTCATCCCAGGGTCATCGAGGCCTGCACCGGCAGATGGTCGCTCGGATACGTCCCGTCCCTGCTGAAGGTGTTCATCCCGGCCCAGTGCGTGGTCACCCCGGGCGTGGTGAGGATCCAGTCGATGCGCCGTCCGCCGGGCTTGAGCCTCCGGTAGCCGTGGTGCGTCCCGTACGCCGGGCCCCGCGTGGCCGCCGCGTCCCAGGTGTCCACCAGCCCGATGTCCAGCATGAGGTCGTACACCCGGTTGTCGTGGGCGGCCGCGTTGAAGTCGCCGGTGACGATGACCGGTGCCGACCGGTCCCACCCGGCGATCGTCTCGCCGATGAGCTCCGCCGAGCGTTCCCGGGCGTACTGGCTGACGCTGTCGAGGTGGGTGTTGAGGACGTAGAACTCCCGTCCCCCGTCGGCGCGATCGGCGAACCGGACCCAGGTCACCATGCGCAGCCAGTCCGCGCCCCAGGTGTTCGAGGCGATCGTGTACGGGGTGTCTGACAGCCAGAAGTGATCGAACTCGATCGGTTCGAGTCTGCGCGTGTCGTAGAAGACCGCCATGAACTCGTCCTTGCTGCCGCCCCCGCGTCCGGTGCCGATCCAGTCGTGATGCCCGCCGAGATCCTCCTCGATCGCGCGCACCTGCCGGTACAGCCCTTCCTGGGTGCCGATGAGGTGCGGTGGATCGCGGCGCAGCAGTTCCCGCATCACCGGCCGGCGCACGTCCCAGCGCGGTGTCGTGTCGACGACGGTCCCGAAGCGGACGTTGAACGTCATGACGTTCAGGGCGCCCGGGTGCTCGCCGGCGGAAGCGGGCGGTGTGGGGCCCGCGGTGGTGAGCAGCGGTCCGGCGATGACGGCCGCCGCCGCTGCCTTGAGCCCGTGGCGGCGCGTCACTCCGACCTCGTTGGGCACGTGGTCTCCCTCCCCTTGCGCGTCAGGATGAAGCTTGCCTGCTGAATACGGAAGATGAGGGCGGGTCCGCGGTGATCATGGGGGAAGGATGGGGAATCCCACCGCACGACGGTGTTGACCAGGGCGAAGGCCGACCGATAACTTCGCTCTACGGATTGTTGATTCCGTACAGCGGAAAACAGGAGGGTCTCGGAATGGGTCAGGGCCAGCAGGAGAAGGTGGCGACCAGCCTCGCGGGCGCCGTCAGCGAGGAGATCAGCGCCTCCCTCGCGCCGGTCGACGCCGAACTGGAGCGCCGCTACCCCGGAGACCCCGGCACCCGCCAGCCCGTCCACACCGTCTACGTACCCGGCGACGCCTTCGCGGCCGACACCGTCCGCTCCTGGGGCGACCGCGCCCTCGCGGCACTCGACGAACACGCCCCCGACGCCGCGACCTTCGCCGCCGTCCTCGGCCTCTCCGAGGAACTCGCCGAGCCCGTCCACGCGCGCGTGCGCGCCAAGCTGGAGCGCGAGCCGATCGAGGACCTGCGCGTCGACTTCGAGGACGGCTACGGCAACCGCCCCGACGCCGAGGAGGACGAGGCCGCAGCCCGCGCCGCCCGGATCGTCGCCGGGGCCTACGCGGAAGGCACCGCCGCCCCGTATATGGGCATCCGCATGAAGTGCATGGAAGCGCCCGTCCGCGCCCGGGGCATCCGCACCCTCGACATCTTCCTCACCGGCCTGATGGAGGCCGGCGGCCTGCCCGGCGGGCTTGTGCTCACCCTGCCCAAGGTGACCTACGCCGAGCAGGTCACCGCCATGGCGCGGTTGCTGGACGCCTTCGAGAAGACCCACGGCCTCGAACCCGGCCGGATCGGCTTCGAGATCCAGATCGAGACCAGCCAGTCCATCCTCGCCGCCGACGGCACCGCCACCGTCGCCCGCATGATCCAGGCCGCCGAGGGCCGCGCCACCGGCCTGCACTACGGCACCTTCGACTACAGCGCCTGCCTCGGCGTCTCCGCCGCCCACCAGGCCAGTGACCACCCCGCCGCCGACCACGCCAAGGCCGTCATGCAGGTCGCGGCGGCCGGCACCGGCGTACGCGTCTCGGACGGCTCCACGAACGTCCTGCCGGTCGGCCCGACCGCCAAGGTCCACGACGCCTGGCGCCTGCACTACGGCCTCACCCGCCGCGCCCTGGCCCGCGCCTACTACCAGGGCTGGGACATGCACCCCGGCCACATCCCCACCCGCTACGCGGCCGTCTTCGCCTTCTACCGCGAGGGCTTCGAGCAGGCCGCCGCCCGCCTGTCCCGCTACGCCAACCGCACCGGCGGCGACGTCATGGACGAGCCCGCCACCGCCAAGGCCCTCAGCGGCTACCTGCTGCGCGGCCTGGACTGCGGCGCCCTGGACAACGGGGAGGTCGCCCGCCTGGCCGGTCTGACCCGGGCGGACCTGGAGTCCTTCGCGGCGCCCCGGCGCGGTGATCTGACGGCCTCCGCCTGACACCGTCCGCACGGCGGACCGGCCGGCGCGTACCGGCCCTGTCACAGCGGTCACCGGCGGCCGACGTCGTCACCGCCGCCCCGTAGTCTGTACGCCACGCACCGGCGGTGTCAGCCGTCGGCGCATCCGGGTGCGGTCACAGGAACGGGGCAGTGGTGTCAACGGGGGAGCACGGGCAGGCGGACGGGGCCGGACGGCTGCTGGCCGGCCGCTATCGCGTCACGGCGGCGCTGGGGCGCGGTGGCATGGGCGTCGTCTGGAAGGCCGTCGACGAGGTCCTCGGCCGTGAGGTCGCGGTCAAGGAGCTGCGCACCTACACCGACGCGGCCGGTCCCGAACTGGCGGATCTCCAGGTGCGGATGCGCCGCGAGGCGCGCGCGGCGGCCCGGGTGCGCCATCCCGGCGTCATCTCCGTGCACGACATCGCCCAGGTCGACGGCCGCCCGATCATCGTCATGGAACTGGTCGACGGGCCGTCCCTGGACGACGTCCTGCGCGAGCGGGGCACGCTGGACCCGGGCGAGACCGCCGGCATCGGCGCGAAGGTCATGGACGCCCTGGCCGCCGCCCACCGCGCCGGCGTCCTGCACCGGGACGTGAAGCCGGCCAACATCCTGCTCGACCGCTCGGGCCGGGTCGTCCTCACCGACTTCGGCATCGCCACGATGGACGACCCGGGGGACGGCTCGGCCACGCACCTCACCCGCAGCGGCGAACTCGTCGGCTCCCTCGACTACCTCGCCCCCGAGCGCGCGCAGGGCGCCGACCCCGGTCCCGCCTCCGACATCTGGGCCCTGGGCGCCACCCTGTACGCGGCCGTCGAGGGCTCCTCGCCCTTCCGACGCACGTCCACGTTCTCCACGCTCACCGCGATCGTCACCGAGCCGCTGCCGGAGCCCCGCCGCGCCGGCTCCCTCGCGCCCGTCCTCCAGCGGCTGCTGGACAAGCGCCCCGAGTCCCGCCCGGAGGCCGACCGGGCCCGCGAACTGCTCCAGACGGTCGCGGACACGGGCGGCACGGACACACCGACCTCTGCTCTGCGGGGCCCCGCGTCCCCACCCCCGCGCGCCGAGACGGAACGCAGCGTCCCGTCCATACCGCCCGGGTTCGGACCCCCGCAGCACCGTGCCGATTCCGGTACGGCAGCCGTGTTCGGAGCCGCGGGGGCGGCGGGAGCCGCGGGTGCCGGCGGTCCGGAGGCCACCGGCCCCGGCGGTCCGGAGGCCACCGGCTCCGGCCACGCGACGCCGCAAGGCCGCCCGGCATCGCAAGGCATCGGCCCGCAGGGCCCGGACGCCGCGCCCCAGGGCTTCGGTCCGGTCGATCCCGCCGCCATCGCCCCCGGTGCCTCCGCCACCAACGCCCCCGGTGCCTCCGCCGCCACCGCCCCGGTGAACGCCGACTCCTCCGCGCCCCGGCGCAAGGCGCGCGTGCTGCTCGCCGCCGCGGCCGTCGCCGTCGTGCTCGCCACCGCCGGGACCACGATCGCGCTCGTCGGCGACTCGGGCGATTCAGGCGACTCCGGCGGCAAGGACACCGCCGCACGGACCGGCACCGCAGGCACCGGCAGCGGGCCCTCCGATCCCGGCGGCGCGGACGACGGCTCGAACGCCCCGAGGTCCACGCCCCAGGGCGACGACAAGGGCACGGATCCGTCCGCGAGGCCCGACGGCAAGAAGGACCCCGAGCCCACCGGCCGGGCGACCACCTCCGCCCCCGCCAAGCCCGCCGGCCGTGACACCAGCGGCGCCACCGGCGGAGAGACCCCGGACGGCGCCGCCTCCGACGGCCCGACCACCCCGGCCCCGGTCTGCCACCCCATCGGCGGCGGCAAGTACAACTGCACGGTCTGGAAGACCGCCGACTCCTACACCGCCTCGGGCGCCAAGGTCGGCATCCTCAAAGCGGGCACCAACTACTTCTACTGCCAGCAGAACCTGGGCCGCCGTGAGACCGCCGGGGAGTGGACCAACATCTGGTGGGCGAAGACCGACGACGACAGCGGCAACACGAACGTCTGGTTCAGCGACGTCTACATCAAGGGCGGTGACAACGACGCGCCGGTCCCCGGGCTCCCGCTCTGCTGAGCCCGAGCCGAGGCCGCCACGTACCGTTCGAGACCGGAGGACGTCACCAGCTTCTCCTCGATGAACAGCCACGTCCCCCGCTCGCACAGCCGCCGGTCCCCGCGGGCCCGCGCGCAGAACTCCTCGGGCACGACACCGAACAGCTCCCGCAGCCGGGGCAGCCCGACGATCAGCTCCGTCAGCAGCTCCCGCTCACCCGGGTGCGTGCGCGGCCGGCCCGTGCCGTCGTGGAGGACACCGTGCCGGTTGACGTAGGCGTACGCCCCGGGCAGGCGCGTGCCGTCCGCGAGGTCGATCAGGATGTCGGGCGACGGCAGCCAGGCCCGGTCGAAGTTGCCGCCCGGCGCCGGCGCGCCCTCGCTCGCGTCGATCACCGCGAGCTGCTCGGCGTCGAGCCACAGCACGAACAGCTCCCGCACGGTGTCCGGGGCGCCGACCGGCGAGGCCGACACGTACCCCATGCGGCTGACGTGCGCCGAGACGCCGGCGTCGACCCCCGTCACCCGGGCCTTGACCATCGGCAGCGGCGACCCGATCCCGAACTCCGTCATCTTGTGCCGGAGCTGCCCCGGGCAGCCGTTGGACCCGATCGCGATGACCGGTGTGCGGTCCTCGTGCACCAGCCGCTCCAGCGGCAGGAAGCGGTCCCCGACGAGGAGCCCGGATTCCGTCGGCCACGCGCCCGGATACAGCAGCGGGTGCTCGCGGGGCGCCTCGTGCAGGCCCAGCGCCCGCAGCGTGCGATCGGTGGCGTCGTCCATCGGCCGCTCAGTCCGCCGGGGGGATCTCGCCCGAGCCGCGGGTGATCAGCCGCGTCGGCAGCTCGATGCGCTCGGGGGTGACCAGGGTGCCGTCCAGCTGCCGGAAGAGACGTTCCGCCGCGGTGCGGCCGATGTCCGCCGCGTCCTGGGCGACGACCGTGACGCCCGGCTGGAGCAGGTCGGCGAGCTCGATGTCGTCGAAGCCGACCAGGGCGACCCGGCGGGCCTGCTCGGCGAGCACGCGGATCACGGTGACCGTCACGCGGTTGTTGGCGGCGAAGATCGCCGTCACCGGGTCGGGGCCGGTCAGCATCTCCTCGGCCGCCCTGCGCACCCGCTCGGGGCCGGTGACACCGAGGGACATCCAGGAGCCCGCCACCGGTATGCCCGCGTCCTCCATCGCGGCCCGGTAGCCGCGCAGCCGCTCGGCGGCGGTGTGGATGCGGGGCATGTCGCCGATGAAGCCGATCCGGCGGTGTCCGTGCGCGATGAGGTGGGCGACGCCGCCGCGGGCGCCGCCGTAGTTGTCCGACAGGACGACGTCGGCGTCGATGTGACCGGCGGGCCGGTCCACGAACACCGTGGCGACGCCCGCCTTGAGCTCGGGCTCCAGATACCGGTGGTCGTCCCCGGCCGGGATCACCACCAGCCCGTCCACCCGCCGCGCGCACAGGGCCAGCACCAGCTCCTGCTCGCGCTCGGGGTCCTCCGCGCTGGAGCCGTTGATCAGGAGGGCGCCGTGCGCGCGGGCCACCTCCTCGACCGACCGGCTCAGCGGTCCGTAGAACGGGTCCGCGAGGTCTTCCAGGACCAGGCCGATGCTCGCCGTGCGGCCCTTGCGCAGCACTCGCGCGCTGTCGTTGCGGCGGAAACCGAGGGCGTCGATCGCCTCCTGGACCCGCCGTTCCGTCTCCGGGGTGACCCCCGGTTCCCCGTTCACGACGCGGGAGACCGTCTTGAGGCCTACTCCGGCGCGGGCCGCTACGTCCTTCATGGTCGGCCGGGTGCCGTAGCGCGCTGCGGATCGGAGGGGGGTAGGGGCCACGGTGTCCAGTCCTGTCCTGTCGTCCACGGGGGTGCGTCGATCCTGGGTTTGTATGAGGATGTGGCGTCGAGCATAGAGCCTGGACAACGTTGTCAGGCTCGGGGGAGACTGTCCACCGCAATCTCCGGCCCCGCGCATCCCCGCGGGACCGGGCCGCTGCTTGCCCTGCTTGATGGCTGTTCTCGGCGTTTTTCTCATGCCCGACGGGGAGATCCGACTCTGATGCACACCGACCTCGTGGCCGCGCTCGACATCGGCGGCACCAAGATCGCCGGCGCTCTGGTGGACGGCCGTGGCCGGATCCTGGTCCGCGCCCAGCGGCCGACGCCCGCCCGGGAGGACGGCGACACCGTGATGCGGGCCGTGGAGGCGGTGCTCGGCGAGCTCGTCGCGTCGCCGCTGTGGGGGCGTGCCACGGCGGTGGGGATCGGCAGCGCCGGGCCCGTGGACGCCTCCGCGGGCACGGTGAGCCCGGTGAACGTGCCCGGCTGGCGCGACTACCCGCTCGTCGCCCGGGTGCGGGCCGCCGCCGGGAATCTGCCCGTCGAGCTGATCGGCGACGGTGTGGCGATCACGGCGGCCGAGCACTGGCAGGGCGCCGCCCGCGGTCACGCCAACGCGCTGTGCATGGTCGTCTCCACGGGCGTCGGCGGCGGTCTCGTGCTCGGAGGACGGCTTCACCCCGGACCCACCGGCAACGCGGGCCACATCGGTCACATCAGTGTCGAACTCGACGGCGATCTGTGCCCGTGCGGCTCGCACGGCTGCGTGGAGCGCATAGCGAGTGGTCCCAACATCGCCCGGCGCGCCCTGGAGAACGGCTGGCGGCCGGGCCCCGACGGGGACGCGTCGGCCGCCGCGGTGGCCGACGCCGCGCGCTCCGGCGACCCGGTCGCGGTCGCCTCCTTCGAGCGGGCCGCCCAGGCCCTGGCCGCCGGGATCGCGGCCACCGCGACGCTCGTGGAGATCGACATCGCCGTGATCGGCGGGGGAGTGGGCAAGGCGGGCGACATCCTCTTCGAGCCCCTGCGCAAGGCGCTGGGCACCTACGCGACGCTGTCCTTCGTCCGGCACCTGGCGGTGGCACCGGCGCAGATGGGCACCGACGCCGGGCTGGTGGGCGCCGCGGCGGCAGCACTGGCGAAGCGGACGGACGCCGCGGCGGCCGGGGTGTGAGGCCGGGTCGGCCAAGCGGGCAGGAACGTTCAGCCTGGGTGGTGGCGCGCAGCGGGCCGGTGTAGCGGGCGATCCCTCCGGGCGCGATACGGGCCGGTGTGGGGACCGGTGGGGCTCCGGGGTGATGCGGAGCGGTGTCGGGGCCGGTGGTGGCTCCGGGGGATGGGGAGCAGTGGGGGGCTCCGGGCGATGTGGAGGGGCGCGGGCGTCGATGGTGGCTCCGGGCGATGTGGAGCGGTGTGGGGGCCGGTGGTGGCTCCGGGGCGATGCGGGTCGGCGCGGGGCCGGCGGGTACTCCGGGGTGATACGGACCAGTACCTTCCGGTTCGTCGGAAATCAACCGCACGTGCGTGCGGTGTGGCACGATCGCGCTTGTGAGCAGCAGACCCGCCTCGGCGCAGCACCTGCGTGACCTCGCCCGGCTGCGCCGTGTCAAGGACCGGATCGACCGGGAGTACGCGAAGCCTCTGGACGTCGAGGCGCTCGCCCGGGGCGTGCACATGTCGGCCGGACACCTGAGCCGCGCCTTCCGGCAGGCGTACGGGGAGTCGCCGTACAGCTACCTCATGACGCGGCGCATCGAACGCGCCATGGCGCTGCTGCGCCGCGGAGACCTGAGCGTCACCGAGGTGTGCTTCGAGGTCGGCTGCGCATCACTGGGCACCTTCAGCACCCGCTTCACCGAGCTGGTCGGCATGCCGCCCAGCGCCTACCGGCGCGAGGCGGCGCGTGCGACGGCCGGCATCCCGTCGTGCGTGGCGAAGCAGGTGACCAGACCGGTCAGGAATCGAGAAGCGCCCGCCGCGAGCCGAAACTAGCGTGATGGCCATGGACCTCCACATTCACGCCAGCTTCCTCCCGCACGACGACCCGGACGCCGCCCTGGCGTTCTACCGCGACACCCTCGGCTTCGAAGTCAGGAACGACGTCGGCTACGAGGGCATGCGCTGGATCACGGTCGGCCCTGTCGGCCAGCCCGGGACGAACATCGTGCTGCACCCGCCGGCCGCCGACCCCGGCATCACCGACGACGAACGCCGCACCATCACGGAGATGATGGCCAAGGGCACCTACGCCAGCATCGTCCTGGCCACCACCGACGTCGACGGCACCTTCGAGCGGGTGCAGGCGGGCGATGCCGAGGTGGTCCAGGAGCCGGTGGACCAGCCCTACGGCGTCCGCGACTGCGCCTTCCGCGACCCCGCGGGCAACATGGTCCGCATCCAGCAGCTGAAGGCGCTCTAGCAACCCCCGCACCGCACCTCCCCCCGCGCCGCCCTCGGAGCCGCGCGGGGGGCCGAGACCGCCCGAACGCGGCAGCGCCGCCCGGCAGATGGAGACACCATGAGCAAGGCCAAGACGACGGACAGTCAGTCGCCCGGGCCGCACGTTGCCGACAGCCATGACGTGATCCGCGTGCACGGCGCGCGCGAGAACAACCTCAGGGACGTCAGCATCGAGATCCCCAAGCGCCGGCTCACGGTGTTCACCGGCGTCTCCGGTTCGGGCAAGAGCTCGCTGGTGTTCGACACGATCGCGGCGGAGTCGCAGCGGCTGATCAACGAGACCTACAGCGCCTTCCTGCAAGGGTTCATGCCGAACCTGGCCCGGCCCGAGGTCGACGTGCTGGACGGGCTGACGACCGCGATCGCCGTCGACCAGCAGCGCATGGGTTCCGACCCCCGCTCCACCGTCGGCACCGCCACCGACGCCAACGCCATGCTGCGGATCCTCTTCAGCCGGCTCGGCACGCCCCACATCGGCCCGCCCGGCGCCTTCTCCTTCAACACCGCCTCGGTCTCCGCGAGCGGCGGGTTCACGGTGGACCGCGGTGCCGACAAGACCAGAACCGAAAAGGTGTCCTTCAGCCGCACCGGCGGCATGTGCACGCACTGCGAGGGCCGGGGCACCGTCTCCGACATCGACCTCACCCAGCTCTACGACGACTCCAAGTCGCTCTCCGAGGACCCGTTCACGATCCCCACCTACACCGGGGGCGGCTGGGTGGTGCGGGTCATCGCCGAGTCGGGCTTTTTCGACAAGGACAAGCCGATCCGGAACTACACCAAGAAAGAGCGGCACGACTTCCTGTACCGCGAGCCGGTCAAGGTGAAGATCAACGGCGTCAACCTCACCTACGAGGGGCTGATCCCGAAGATCCAGAAGACCTTCCTCTCCAAGGACCGCGAGTCGATGCAGCCGCACATCCGCGCCTTCGTGGACCGGGCGGTCACCTTCACCCGCTGCCCCGAGTGCGAGGGCACCCGGCTGAGCGAGCTCGCCCGTTCCTCGAAGATCGGCGAGGTCAACATCGCCGACGCCTGCGCGATGGAGATCCGCGACCTGGCGGAATGGGTCCGGGGACTGGAGGAGCCGTCGGTGGCACCGCTGCTGGCCAAGCTCCAGCACACCCTGGACTCGTTCGTGGAGATCGGCCTCGGCTACCTCTCGCTCGACCGGGCCTCGGGCACGCTCTCCGGCGGCGAGGCACAGCGCACCAAGATGATCCGCCACCTCGGCTCCTCGCTCACCGACGTCACCTACGTCTTCGACGAGCCGTCCATCGGCCTGCACCCCCATGACATCCAGCGGATGAACAACCTGCTCCTGCGCCTGCGCGACAAGGGCAACACCGTGCTGGTGGTGGAACACAAGCCGGAGACGATCGCCATCGCCGACCACGTCGTGGACCTCGGCCCCGGTGCCGGCCGGGCGGGCGGCACCGTCTGCTTCGAAGGAACCCTGGAGGGGCTGCGCGGCAGCGACACCGTCACCGGCCGCCACCTCGACGACCGGGCCAAGATCAAGGCGGCGGTCCGCAAGCCCACCGGCGTGCTGGAGGTCCGGGGAGCCTCGGCGAACAACCTGCACGACCTCGACGTCGACATCCCGCTCGGCGTCCTCACCGTCGTGACCGGTGTGGCCGGCTCCGGCAAGAGCTCACTCGTGCACGGCTCGATGGCCCGGCAGGCCGGGGCCGAGGGCGTCGTGGCGATCGACCAGACCCCGATCCGCGGCTCCCGGCGCAGCAACCCGGCGACGTACACCGGGCTGGCCGACCCGATCCGCAAGGCCTTCGCCAAGGCCAACGGGGTGAAGCCGGCGCTGTTCAGCGCCAACTCCGAGGGGGCCTGCCCCACCTGCAACGGCGCCGGTGTCATCTACACCGACCTGGCGATCATGCAGAGCGTCGCCACGCCCTGCGAGGAGTGCGAGGGCAAGCGGTTCGAGGCGTCGGTGCTGGAGTACCGCCTCGGCGGCCGGGACATCAGCGAGGTGCTGGCGATGCCGGTGACCGAGGCCGAGGAGTTCTTCGGCAGCGGCGAGGCCCGCACCCCCGCCGCGCACCGGATCCTGGAGCGGCTCGCGGACGTCGGGCTCGGCTACCTCACCCTCGGGCAGCCGCTCACCACGCTGTCCGGTGGCGAGCGGCAGCGGCTCAAGCTGGCCACGCACATGGGGGAGAAGGGCGGCGTGTACGTCCTCGACGAGCCGACCACCGGTCTCCACCTGGCGGACGTCGAGCAGCTGCTGGGCCTGCTCGACCGGCTCGTCGACTCCGGCAAGTCGGTCATCGTGATCGAGCACCACCAGGCGGTCATGGCGCACGCCGACTGGATCATCGACCTCGGCCCCGGAGCGGGTCACGACGGCGGCCGGATCGTCTTCGAGGGCACCCCCGCCGACCTAGTCGAGGCCCGCTCCACCCTGACCGGGGAGCACCTGGCGGCCTACGTGGGCGCCTGACCCGGACGGAGCGCAGCCGCCGGTGCGTCCCGGCACCGGCGGCGTCTGCGCCCGTGCCGCAACCGCGAGGGGGCGGGCTGAACGGCCCATCCCGGCGCGCGGGCGGTGCCGTCCCCGCGCACGCTGGTGCCATGGCGTCCGAGAAACCCGTCGTGGTCTACCCGCCCGCCGCGGACGGCGGCCGGCGGGTCCGTGTGGACGACCAGTTCCTCGGCATCGCCTACGGACCGCTCGACGTGGCGGAGTTCCTGCGGCGAGCCGGGATCGAGGACGCGGACGCGGCCTACGTGGCGGCCACCGGGCTGATCGAGTGGCGCGGCGGCGGACCCGGGACGTGGGGAGCCGGCCCGGACGACGACTCGGCGTGACGCCCGCTTCGCCCGGTCGCAGGCGGTTGCGTGACCCCGGGGCGGGTCCGGCAGTTGAGTCGGGCATGAAGAAGCGCAGCATGCTCGCCATCGCCTCCCTCGCCACCGGCTTCGTCGTCGCGGCGGTCACCCCGTCCCACGCCCTCGGGGACGGCCTCGGCACCCTGAGCGTCGACGAGACCCTCAAGACCCTCGACGAGACGGTCGCCAAGGACAGCCTGTCCCTGGACCGGGAGGACGGCACCCAGGCGAAGAAGAAGGGCTGACGAGCCGCACGGCATCGCGGCCACGGCGTCGGCGCTCCCGCGTGAGGGGGGCGCCGGCGCCGTCGTCATGTGCGCCCTCAACTGCGGCTGGTTTCCGTGGCAGGGTGGAGCGGGCAAGCCTCAGGGGGCCAACAGAAGAGGGGGACCTGTGACCGTCGTCTGGATCAACGGCGCGTTCGGTGCGGGGAAGACCACCACCGCACGGGAACTGATCGAACTGATCCCGAACAGCACGCTCTTCGACCCGGAGGTCGTCGGCGGCGCGCTCGCCCACCTGCTGCCACCCAAACACCTCGCGGAAGCCGGCGACTACCAGGACCTGCCGATCTGGCGACGGCTGGTGATCGACACGGCGGCCGCGATGCTCGCCGAGCTCGGCGGGACCCTCGTCGTCCCCATGACCCTGCTGCGCCAGGAGTACCGCGACGAGATCTTCGGCGGCCTGGCCGCGCGCAGGATTCCGGTCAGCCACATCCTGCTCGCTCCGGCCGAAACGATACTGCGGGAGCGGATAGCGGGGCGTGAGGTCCCGCGCGACCTGCCCGACGGCGACCTGCGAATACGCCAGTGGTCCTTCGACCACATTGAGCCCTACCGGGCCGCTCTCGCCTCCTGGCTCATCGCCGACGCCCACCCGGTCGACACCAGCGACCTCACCCCGTACGAGACGGCGGTCCGGGTCGCCGAGGCCGTCACCAGCGGTTCCGTACCCGTCTGCGACATCGTGCAGACGCCCGAGCCCACCGCCGAGACCGTCGCCGCCGGAGTGCTCCTCTTCGACGAGCAGGACCGGGTGCTGCTCGTCGACCCCACGTACAAGGCCGGCTGGGAGTTCCCCGGCGGTGTCGTCGAACCCGGTGAGGCGCCCGCACGCGCCGGGATGCGCGAGGTCTCCGAGGAGACCGGCATCAGCCTCGACGAGGTGCCGGGCCTGCTCGTCGTCGACTGGGAGCGCCCCGCGCCCCCCGGCTACGGCGGTCTGCGGCTCCTCTTCGACGGCGGCCTCCTCGATTCCGCCGAGGCGGGGCGGCTGCTGCTGCCCGGCCCCGAGCTGCGCGCCTGGCGCTTCGTCACCGAGGAGGAGGCCGCAGAGCTGCTGCCCCCGGTGCGATACGAGCGGCTGCGCTGGGCCCTGAGGGCACGCGAACGCGGGGCGGCGCTCTACCTGGAGGCCGGGGTACCGGTCGGCTGACCCCCGGCGCGCCGCCCCCGTTCTTTACCCGGCACGGGGGATTCCGAGGGAAAAGCAAAAGGAAATCACGCAGGAGTCACCGCCAATGACTGCCCAAGGAATCTCCCGCAAACATTCACGCGGCGGGTAATCGCATTCCCTGCTCTCGTCAACACTTTTCCATGACCGCAAACAATCCCTTTTCTCGCCCCTGCGTGGCTTGACCGGGCTCGCACACCGTTGCGAAAGTCCGCAGAGTCTCACGGCGGAAACAACGACCGCCACCCAATTTCCTTGCCCCAGGGGCAGATCCGGGATGTCCGTACGATGACCACGCAACACCAGCCGGTCGACGCCGGCGGCGGCACCACACTGCTGACCGAGCCGTCGACGCAGGACTCCAGACCCGGCGGCACGGTTGTCGCCGGCCGCTCACCGGCCCGGATGGCCTGGCGGCGGATCAGGCGGGACAAGGTCACCACGGCCGCCCTGGTGGCCACCCTCCTGTTCATCGCGATCGCGCTCCTCGCGCCCGTGCTCACCGCGCTGACCGGCTGGGGGCCGGTCACCCCCGACAACAAGGCGATCAATCCGGACACGGGCAACTTCCCCTTCGGATCGCTGGGCGGCGTCAGTGCCCAGCACCTGCTCGGCGTCGAACCGGGCACCGGATACGACCTGTTCGCCCGTATCGTCTACGGCCTGCGCACCTCCCTCTACGTGGGATTCGCCTCGGCCGTGCTGTCCACCGCGGTCGGCGTCGTCGCCGGGCTCGCCGCCGGTTACTTCGGCGGCTGGGTCGACTCCCTGCTCTCGCGGATCATGGACGTGATGCTGGCGTTCCCGCAGCTGCTGTTCATCATCGCGCTCACCCCGGTGATCCAGAACGCGCTCCAGACCAACAGCCACGGCGGCACCGACGAGAACCTCCGGCTGCTCGTCCTGGTCCTCAACATCGCCGTCTTCGCCTGGGCGTACACCGCCCGTCTGGTGCGCGGGCAGGTCCTGTCCCTGCGGGAGCGGGAGTTCGTCGACGCGGCGCGGCTGATGAGCGCCGGCCGCCGGCACATCCTCTTCCGGCAGCTGCTGCCCAACCTGTGGGCGCCGATCCTCATCTCCTTCGCGCTCGCCGTTCCGCAGAACATCACCACCGAGGCGGCCCTGTCCTATCTGGGCGTCGGTGTCATCCCGCCCAACCCCGACTGGGGTGCCCTGCTGTCGGACGCCTCCCAGTTCTTCCTCCAGGACCCGATGTACCTCTTCGTGCCCGGTGTCCTGCTCTTCCTCCTGGTCCTGGCGCTCAACCTGCTCGGTGACGGCGTCCGGGACGCCCTGGACCCCCGCGCCCGGCGCGGCTGACAAGCCACCCCCTGACGAGTGTCGGCCCGGTGGTCCCACGAACGGCCGCCGAGCCCGTAGCAAGAACGGAGTACTCCTCAATGACGCGCAGAACGCGCAGATCGCGCACGGTCGCTCTCACGGCGACCGCCGTGGTCATCGCCCTGGGGGCCACCGCATGCGGGGGTTCCTCCAGCACCGGCCAAAGCGGTGCCCCCGGAAAGGGCGGCACGCTGACCGTCCTCGACAAGGCGGACTTCGACCACCTCGACCCGCAACGCGTCTACACGACCGAGGGTTCGAGCATGGACGAGGAGATCGTCCGCACCCTCACCGGCTGGGACGAGACGGGCTCGACCCCCAAGCTGGTCGGCGACCTCGCGACCGACACCGGAACGCAGTCCAAGGACGCCACGGTCTGGACGTTCCACCTGCGGCACGGAGTCAAGTACCAGGACGGCACGGAGGTCACCGCGCCGGACGTGAAGTACGGCGTGGAGCGGTTCTTCTCCTCCGACATCAACGGTGGCCCGCCCTACGCGTCCCAGTGGCTCGTCGGCGGCTCCGACTACAAGGGCCCCTACCAGGGCAAGGAGCTCGCCTCCATTCAGACGCCGGACAAGTACACGATCGTCTTCCACCTGAACCAGCCGGTGGCCGACTTCAACGAGACCACCGCGATGCCCGGCTGGTCCGCCGTGCCCAAGGCCCATGACACCGGCTCGACGTACGACACCAAGGTCTGGTCCGACGGCCCGTACATGATCAAGTCGTACACCAAGAACAAGGAGCTCGTCCTCACGCGGAACAAGTACTGGTCCCGGTCGACCGACCCCATCCGGCAGCAGAACGTGGACGGGATGGATGTCGAATTCGGCCAGGACGAGGCCGCCATCGACCAGCAGATCAAGGCCGACGCGGGCACCGCGCAGACGTCGATCCAGCAGTGGCCGATCGCCGGCTCCGACCTGGCCCAGCTGGCCAACGACCCCTCACTGAAGAGCCGTTATTACAAGATCCCCGCGCCGGGCATCAACTACCTGGCCATCAACACCAACCGCGTCAAGAACCTGAAAGTCCGCCAGGCGATCGAGTACGCCGTCGACAAGACCACGGTCCGCGGTGCCTTCGGCGGCTCCGCCTACGGCGACTACGCCACCACCATGCTGAGCCCCGGCATCGGCGGCTACAAGGAGTTCAACCTGTACAGCGCCAACCCCGCGGGCAACCTGGCCAAGGCGAAGGAGCTGATGAGACAGGCGGGCAACCCGAAGCCCAGCATGTCGATCGCCGTGGAGAACACGCCCACCCAGGAGCACTTCGCCGACGCGGTGAAGACCGCTCTGGAGCGCATCGGCATCCACGTCAACATCTCCCCGATCGACGCGTCGAGCTACTTCAGCACCGTCAACAACACGAAGAACCAGTACGACCTGACCTGGGGCGACTGGATCGCCGACTGGCCCAACGCCTCCACGGTGCTGCCCACCCTCTTCGACGGCCGGCTCATCAAGAAGAACCCGCAGGCCAACCAGGACCTGTCCTACCTGAACGACCCCAAGGTCAACGCGCTCATCGACAAGGCCGCCAAGATGACGGACGTCAAGCAGCGGAACGCCGCCTACGGGCAGATGGACCAGCAGATCCTCAAGGACGCCGCCGTGGTCCCGCTGACGTACATGAACTTCAGCGACATGTCCGGCTCCAAGGTCGGCGGGGTCATCCCCGACACGATCCTGGCCGAGCCGAGCCTGGTCCACGTCTACATCAAGAAGTGACGCAGCCCCTCTGAACCCCGCCGGCGGCCCCGGCCGCCGGCGGGCACCCCACTCACGTCAGGTCCCGGCACCCCATGTTTCGTTACCTCATCAGACGCCTCCTGGCAGCGGCCCTGATCATGCTGGTGATCACCACGATCACCTTCTTCATCTTCTTCGCGCTGCCGTCCGACCCCGCACTCCTGGCCTGCGGAAAGACCTGCTCGCCCTCGCGCCTCGCGGAGATCAAGCACTCGCTGGGCCTGGACCAGAGCTACCTGACCCAGTACTGGGAATTCCTCAAGGGACTGTTCGCCGGACGTGACTTCGGCGACCAGAGCGTGCGCATCCACTGCGGCGCGCCCTGTCTCGGCGTCTCCTTCCAGACCGACACCCCCGTGCTGACCACCCTGCTGTCGGACTTCCCGGCGGACCTCTCCCTGGGCCTCGGGGCCGCGGTGGCCTTCCTGGTCCTGGGCGTCGGCCTCGGCACCGTGGCCGCGGTACGCCGGGGCAGGGCCGCCGACAAGACGGCGGTGGGGATCGCCCTGTTCGGCGTGTCGGTGCAGATCTACTTCATCGGTCTGCTCCTGCTGTACCTCTTCGTCGACACCTTCCAGATCCTGCCGACCTCCGGCTACACCCCGATCACCGAGGACCCGGCCGGCTGGTTCAAGGGCCTGATCCTGCCGTGGACCACCCTCGTCATCGTCTACCTCGCGATGTACACCCGGCTCACCCGCTCCTCCATGCTGGAGGTCCTCGCCGAGGACTACATGCGCACCGCCCGCGCCAAGGGCCTGCCGGCCGCCACCGTCGTCCTCAAGCACGGCCTGCGGGCCGCCATCACCCCCGTCATCACCATCTTCGGCATGGACGTCGGCTCCCTGATCGGCGGCTCCGCGGTCATCACCGAGTCGGTGTTCGGCATCAACGGCATCGGCAAGCTCGCGGTCGACTCCGTGCAGAACTCCGACCTGCCGGTCATCCTCGGCACCACGCTCTTCGCCGCGACGTTCGTCGTCCTCGCCAACGTCGTCGTCGACCTCGTGTACGGCCTCGTCGACCCGCGCGTGCGCCTCGCCTGAGCCCTTCTTCGTCCTTAGGAACACCCGTGTCCACTCTGACCTCACCGCAGCCCGCGGACGTCGCGCCCGCGCCCGCATCCTTCCTCGACGTGCGCGACCTGAAGGTGCACTTCCCGACCGAGGACGGCCTCGTCAAGTCCGTCGACGGCGTCTCCTTCACCCTGGAGAAGGGCAGGACCCTCGGCATCGTCGGCGAGTCCGGCTCCGGCAAGTCGGTGACCTCACTGGCCCTGCTCGGGCTGCACAAGGGCACCCGCGCCCAGGTCAGCGGCGAGATCTGGCTGGAGGGAAGGGAACTCGTCGCCCTGCCCGAGGCCAGGATGCGCGCCCTGCGCGGCCGCTCGGTCTCCATGATCTTCCAGGACCCGCTGTCCGCGCTGCACCCCTTCTTCACCGTCGGCTCGCAGATCGCCGAGGCCTACCGGGTCCACCACAAGGTCTCCAGGAAGGAGGCCGGGGACCGCGCCGTGGAGATGCTGAAGCGGGTCGGCATCCCGCAGCCCGAGCGCCGGGTCGGGGACTACCCGCACCAGTTCTCCGGCGGCATGCGCCAGCGCGCCATGATCGCCATGTCGCTGGTGTGCGACCCCGAGCTGCTCATCGCCGACGAGCCCACGACCGCCCTGGACGTCACCGTCCAGGCGCAGATCCTGGACCTGATCCGCGACCTCCAGGAGGAGTTCGGCTCGGCCGTCGTCATCATCACGCACGATCTCGGCGTGGTCGCCGACGTCGCCGACGACATCCTGGTGATGTACGGCGGACGACGCATCGAGTACGGCACCACCCGCGACGTCCTCAAGGACCCCCAGCACCCGTACACCTGGGGCCTGTTGCAGTCGATGCCGCACCTCAGTGGCGACGTCGGCGAACGGCTCAACCCGATCCCCGGCAACCCGCCCAGCCTGATCAGCCTGCCGGACGGCTGCGCCTTCCATCCCCGCTGCGCCTACAAGGGCTGGGTGCCGGGCGGCCGTTGCACGGCCGAGCGGCCCGAGCTGCGTCTCGTCTCCGGCAGCGAACGGCACCTCGCCGCGTGCCATCTCGGCGACGACGCCAAGCAGGAGATCCGCGGCGGGGACGGCCCGGACGACCGGGGCGTCGCAGCCGCACGGGCCGCGCAGTGACGGCGGCGGACGAAAGGGAACATACCGTGAGCACCACCGAGCCCCGCACCGGGCGGAGCACCGACCGCCCCGCCGCCGAGCACACCGGCGAGAACCTGCTGGAGGTGAGTGGTCTGCAGAAGCACTTCCCCATCCGGCAGGGCATCATCTTCCAGCGCCGGATCGGGGCCGTCCGGGCCGTCGACGGCATCGACTTCTCGGTCGGGCCCGGTGAGTCGCTGGGGCTGGTCGGCGAGTCCGGCTGCGGCAAGTCGACCACGGGCCGGCTGATCACCCGGCTGCTCGAACCCACCGGCGGCTCCGTCGTGTTCGACGGCGAGGACATCACGCACCGGTCGCCCGGGCGGATGCAGGAGGCGCGGCGCAACCTCCAGATGATCTTCCAGGACCCGTACTCGTCGCTGAACCCCCGGCACACCGTCGGCACCATCATCGAGACGCCGATGCGGCTCAACGGCATCAACCCGCCCCAGGGGCACAAGAAGCGCGCCCAGGAACTGCTGGAGACGGTGGGCCTCAACCCCGAGCACTACAACCGCTACCCGAACGAGTTCTCCGGCGGCCAGCGCCAGCGCATCGGCATCGCCCGCGC
>NZ_WWIC01000171.1:0-9393 GCF_009872555.1 Streptomyces sp. SID5643 | reverse complement strand
TCGCGCCGTTCCGAGGACGGACACCCCCCGGCGCGGCCCCGGTCCACCACCCGGCGTCAGGCCCCGCCCGCACCCGCACCCGCGAAGTGCTCGCCCACCAGCGCCCGCACCACGTCCAGGTCCCGTGCGACCAGCGCGTCCAGCAACGCCGTGTGCTCGTGCGCGTCGGCGACCAGGTCGGCACGGCCCCGGAACCCCGGCCCCCCGCCGACCAGCGGCCACTGCGCCCTGCGGTGCAGGTCCTCCGCGATCTGGACCAGCTGCTCGTTGCCCGACAGGGACAGCACGGCCCGGTGGAACCTCCGGTCGGACTCCGCGTAGGTCGCGCGGCAGCCGGTGGACGCCGCACGGACCGTCGCCTCGGCGAGGGGGCGCATCTCGGCCCAGCGTTCGGCCGGCACGGCACGGGCCAGCCGCAGCATCACCGGGACCTCGATCAGCGCCCGGACCTCGGCCAGTTCGGCCAGTTCCCGCACACCCCGTTCGACCACCCGGAAGCCGCGGTTCGGCACGACCTCGACGGCCCCTTCGAGGGCCAGTTGCTGCATGGCCTCCCGGACCGGCGTCGCCGAGACCCCGAACCGCTCGCCCAGCACCGGCGCCGAGTAGACCTCGCCCGGACGCAGATCCCCCGCCACCAGCGCCGCCCGCAGCGCGTCCAGGATCTGCCCGCGTACGGAGGCCCGCTGGATCACCGGCCGGGCCCGCGGCAGCACCGGCGCGGGCGGCTCGCTGTGCGTGTGCTCCCCGCGCACCGCCCCGGCCTGCCGCGGCACCCGAGCGGACCCGGCCGGTTCCGCCGGTTCCGCCGCTGCCGTCGCAGCCGTCGACGTCCACGGAGTCCCCGTGTCCGCGGAGCCCTGCGCTCCCTGCCTCACGGGTCCTCCTCCGGACGTATCGGCACTTGGGGTCATTACGGCTGGTTGTTACTCGTCCGTCAAGCACCATAAGCGCCCCGGCGCCCAGTTCAAATCCCGGTTCGATTTCCGGGGATCTCTAGTAAGGTTAGGCTTACCTTCAAGAACCCCGTTTCAGCCCGACGGATCGGTGATCACATGCCTGCTCCCCTTTCGGCCGTCTCCGGCGCCTACGCCCGCCTGGCCGAGATCCTCCCGGGGCTGGCCGTCACCGAACTGGGCGCCGGGGACGCGACCCCGCACGGCGGCGGCTGGACCGCCGTCGCCGACCTCGCGGCCGCGGGACCCGCCCTCGACCGCTACCTGGCATGGGACGTGGAGCAGGTCCGGCGGGACTACGGCCGGCAGGCCCGCCCCGACGTCGTCGCCACCTTCGGCCTGCACCGCTACGCCTGGCCCGCCTGCCTGCTGATCACCGTGCCGTGGTTCCTGCACCGCCGGGTCCCCCGCTACCCCGTGACACACGTCTCGTACGACCGCACCGCCCCGGGCCACGCCCTCGGGCACCTGGCCGTCCGCCCCGCCGGCTTCGCCTGCCTGCCCGGCGACGAGGCGGCCGCGCTGCCCGGCGCCCGGGTCGTCCCCGACGAGGAAGCGCTCCGGGCCGAGGTGCGGTCGGCGGTCGCCGAGCACCTGGAGCCGGTCCTGGCCGGTTTCGGCCCCCGGATGCGGCGCCGCGGCCGGGCCCTGTGGGGCATGGCGACCGACGAGATCGTCGAAGGCGTCTGGTACATCGCCCAGCTGCTCGGCGAGATCGAGGAGCGGCGCGCGATGCGCGAGCTGGAACTGCTCCTGCCGGGCGCGACCAAGCCGTACGTCGGCACGGCGGCGTTCCGGGAGCTCACCGGCCCCGGCGGCGAGCCGCTGCTCACCCGGGACCGCGCGAGCTGCTGCATGTTCTACACCCTGCGCCCGGAGGACACCTGCGCCACCTGCCCGCGCACCTGCGACACCGAGCGGGTCACCAAGCTGCTGGCCACGGCCAGTTGACGTAGGCGCGGGGTCAGTCCGCCCCGTCGTCCCGTAAGATCATCACGACACCGGACACCCACACGCTCCCGGGCGATTCACAACTTCCTCACGGGTCACGGGAACTTTCCGGGGAACCACTCGTACGGGTAGTCTTGTTCGAACTCAACTCCCGCCCCTCAAGCGGCAGTTCGAGCAGAACGCCGCCCTGAACAATCCCTTGCACTTCCTTGGCGGCCTCTTGCCCCGAAACCCCCTGAGGGCCGATGGGATTGGGCCACTATGGCGGGCGTTACGCCCTATCCCAATGCAAGGGACCACCCAGATGAGACTGACCGACATATCGCTGAACTGGCTGCTTCCGGGCGCCGTGCTTCTCCTGGGCATGCTGGCGGCGGTGGCGGTGCTCGCGCGCGGCAAGCGCTCCTCGGTCAAGGACACGAGCGCGGACGACTCCTGGGAGCGCAGCGAGGAACGCCGCAGACGCAAGGAAGCCGTCTACGGCACCCTCTCCTACCTCCTGTTGTTCTGCTGTGCGGCCGTCGCCGCCCTGCTCTCCTTCCACGGCCTGGTCGGCTTCGGCGAGCAGAACCTCGGACTGTCCGGCGGCTGGCAGTACCTCGTCCCGTTCGGCCTGGACGGCGCGGCGATGTTCTGCTCCGTCCTCGCGGTGCGCGAGGCCAGCCACGGTGACGCCGCGCTCGGCTCCCGGATACTGGTCTGGACGTTCGCCTTCGCCGCGGCCTGGTTCAACTGGGTGCACGCGCCCCGGGGCGTCGGCCACGCGGGTGCCCCCCACTTCTTCGCGGGCATGTCCCTGTCGGCGGCGGTGCTCTTCGACCGCGCGCTGAAGCAGACCCGCCGGGCCGCCCTGCGGGAGCAGGGCCTGGTGCCCCGCCCGCTGCCGCAGATCCGTATGGTGCGGTGGCTGCGGGCCCCCCGGGAGACCTACCGCGCCTGGTCGCTGATGCTCCTGGAGGGTGTGCGCAGCCTGGACGAGGCCGTCGACGAGGTGCGCGACGACAAGCGCAAGAAGGAAGAGGCCCGGCAGCGGCGGCGCGACCAGCAGCGTGTGGAGCGGGCCCAGCTGAAGGCGATCAGCCGCGGCCACCGCGGTCACTTCGGCCGGAGTGCCGGACGGCAGCTTGAGGTGCAGGTGGAGCGCGGCTCCTCACAGGTCACCGCGGAGCCTGCCATATCCGCGCCGGATCCCCTGCCCGTGCGCTCGCGTCCCTCCCTTCAGCCGGTACGCAAAGGAGCTGACCCGGTGACCGTCGACCTCACCGCGGAGGACGACACCATGGCGCTGCCGCGTCTGGACTCCCTGGAGCGCAAGCTCAAGGACCTGGAGCAGCAGTTCGGTTAGCCCGGCCGCACCGACGCGACGAGGGGGCGTGGCCTGTGGGCCGCGCCCCTTCGCGTTCACGCCGCCCCGGCCTCCAGCTCGAACCAGACGGCCTTGCCCACGCCGTGCGGCCGGACTCCCCAGGCGTCCGCGAGGGACTGCACCAGGAACAGGCCCCTGCCGTTCGTGCCGTCGTCGGCGACCGGTCGGCGCAGTCGCGGCCTGCGGGCCACGAAGTCCCGTACCTCCACCCGCAGTCCGCGGGGTCCGACGGTGGCCGTGAGGAGCGCGTCGTGATCGGTGTGGACGATCGCGTTGGTGACGAGCTCGCTGGTGAGCAGCTCCGCCACGTCCGACTGCCCCTGCTTCCCCCACTGCCCCAGCAGCTCCCGCAGCGCCCTGCGGGCTTCCGGGACGGCCCGCAGGTCCGCCCGCCCGAGTCTGCGCCGCAACTGCGGTGCCGGTTCCCGCTCCGTGACGTCGTCGGCCCCGTCTTCCACCGTCTTCGTCGAGAAGCCCCCGATCGCTATGGGACCGCCTCGTCGTGCCTGCCTCTCCATGACCCCCGCCCGCGCGCCGATGTCGGTTCCCCTCCTGCTCGAACACGTTCACGGGGATCCATGCCCCATCGCGAACGCGGCAGTCATGCCGGATCGTCGACGACCGGTGTTCGGCCACCGGAACGGCGCGGGCGACCCGGGCGGCGGGGCGCCGAGCGGTACGGCAACGGAGCGGAAGGGGACAAGAGGGTAGCCGGTCATCGTCCCCGGCCGGATCCTGACCGCCGGAGATCGGACGATGGACCGACGGCCGGCTGCCGATGCCTGCGTACGCGGGGAAGGGACGGGGCAGTAGGCCGGAGTCCGCGGCGCTGCGGTGAAGTTGGCCGAAGTACGACGGTCCCGGCGGGCTCCGTGACGCGTACGGGGCCGTCCTCCCCCACCCCCGTGGCGGGAGGACGGCCCCGGTCTTCCGGCGGAGGCGCGGTCAGTACAGCTTGTTGACGGCGGTGGTCGTCGTCTTCTTGAAGGCGCCCACGGGGGCGTCCCCGAAGTCGCCCATCTGGCCCCATGACACGACGGTGACGGTCTTGCCGTCCCGTCCGACGGACAGCAGCGAGATGTCCGTGGCGCCCCAGGAGGTCTCGGTGTGCAGGCCGCGGACGCGGGCGCCCTCCTCGACCGGCAGCGAACCGTAGTCCCGTCCCTCGGCCCTGACGTCCGGGTCGTTCCTCTCGATGCGCTCGGCACAGGTGCGGATCAGGTCGTCGTAGTGCTTCGCCAGGGCCTTGGCCAGGGCGGCGGTGTCCGCCACGACGGTCAGCTGCACGGCGCTGGTGTCCAGGTCGGTCCGGAACTCCCGGTGCCGGTACTCGTAGGAGAGCACGCCCTCCGTGTCCACGCAGCCGAGTCCGTCCGGGAACCCTTCGGTGACCGGGCCGGCGGTCCAGGACGACGTCGGGTGCGGCGGCAGCTGGGACGCCGACAGGAACTTGGGCCCGGCGGCGTTCGGCGCGGCGCCGGCGGCCGGTGCCGTGAGGACCGTGCCCGCCGCGAGGGCGGCGACGGCGAGTGCGGTGACAGCGCTCGTACGGATGCGCATGGACATGGGTGATCCCCCGTGGATGAGTGGACGTGGATGCCGCGGCGAGGCCGGCTGGTCGGCCCGGACCTGCTCGGTGCGACACCAGAAGCATCAGCGGTCCCACCGTACGGATGCAACACCCGGCATCCGATCCGGCACGGTGGAACCATCCCAGCCCTTCTGACGTGCAGGTACATGGGGTGCCTGGGATGCCGTTCCGGGCCGGGACCGAGCAAGAGGACGGGGGAACGGTGTCGGCACAGGACGACGTCGGCGAGGTCGGGGAGTTCGCGGCGCTGCTGCGGGGGCTGAAGGAGCGCACGGACCGCAGTTACGGTTCACTGGCCCGGCGCCTGGCCATGAACACCTCGACGCTGCACCGCTATTGCGCGGGCGAGGCGGTCCCGCTCGACTTCGCGCCCGTGGAACGCTTCGCCGCGCTGTGCGGGGCGTCCCAGGAGGAACGTCTGGAGCTCCACCGCCGCTGGCTCCTGGCGGTGGCGGCGCGGCAACGTCCCCGCACGGCGAGCCCTGCCGCCACGGTGGAGGCCGACACGGGCTCGGACACCTCCGCGGCGGGCACGGAAGCGGACACGGACGCCGCCACGACGGCGGTGGACACGGACACCGGCACCGGCACCGGCACCGGCACCGGCACCGGCACCGGCATGGTGGACGGCCCTGCCGACAGCCCTGCGGAAGCGGCCCCCCTCCCCCGCCGCCCCTGGTACCGCCGCGGACGCGTCGCGGTCGTCCTGGCCGCCGCCTGCGCGGTGCTCGCGGTACTCGGGAGCCTCGCCGCACTGCCGGACGGGTGGCGGGCGTCCGCCGACGACGACCGCGTTCCGTCGTCCGGCCCGGCGCCGTCCCGTACGGCGGGGTCACGGGCCCCGGACCGCGAGAGCGCGTCCCCCACCCCGAGCGGCAGCTCGCCCACCGCCGAGCCGTCCTCGCCCTCAGCCACTCCGAAGAAGAAGCCCTCCCCGTCCCCGTCGGCCCGCGCCCGCACCACCCCGCCCGCCGGCGCGGCCGACCCCGCCGTCCCCGTCACCTGGTCGGCCGACTCCCAGGCCTGGAAGCTCGGCTGCGGACACGACTACGTCGTCGCCCGGCCCCCCGGGCAGGTGGCGCCGCCGCCGGTCCCGCAGGACGCCGGCGTCTGGGCCGCCGCGCACAACGCCGTGCACGGCGGCGAGACACTCGTGCGGCTGTCCGTGCAGGGGCGCACCGACACGGCGGTCGTGCTGGAGGCGCTGCGTGTGCGCGTGGTGGGGCGTTCGGCGCCCGCGCCGGGCAACGCCTACGCCATGGACCAGGGCTGCGGCGGTTCGATCACCCCGCGCTCCTTCGACGTGAACCTGGACAAGGACCGCCCCATCGCCCGCGCGGTCGCCGGGAGCGACGCCGGTACGCCGATCCCGGCGATGCGACTGCCTTACCGGGTCTCCGCGCGCGACCCCGAAGTGCTGCTGGTCAACGCCAGGACGCAAGGCTGCGACTGCCGCTGGTACCTGGAACTGGACTGGTCCTCCCAGGGCCGCACGGGCACGGTCCGGATCGACGACGGCGGCCGCCCGTTCCGGACCAGCGGCATCAAGGGGCTGCCCCGCTACACGTACGACACCACCGCGCGTCAGTGGGCGCCCTACAGCTAGAACCGCGGCACGTTGCGCAGGTTGGAGCGGGCCATCTGCACCATCCGGCCGACCCCGCCGTCCAGCACGATCTTCGAGGCCGACAGGGCGAAGCCGGTCACCATCTCGGCCTTGATCTTGGGCGGGATGGACAGCGCGTTGGGGTCGGTGACGACGTCGACGAGGGCCGGACCCTTGTGCTTGAAGGCGTCCTTGAGGGCTCCGGCGAGGTCCTTGGGCTTCTCGACGCGCACCCCGTACGCACCGCAGGCACGGGCGACGGCGGCGAAGTCGGGGTTCTTGTTGGCGGTGCCGTACGACGGGAGACCGGCGACCAGCATCTCCAGCTCGACCATGCCGAGGGAGGAGTTGTTGAACAGGACGACCTTCACGGGCAGGTCGTACTGCACCAGCGTCAGGAAGTCGCCCATCAGCATGGAGAAACCGCCGTCGCCGGACATCGACACGACCTGCCGCTTGCGGTCGGTGAACTGGGCGCCGATCGCCATGGGCAGGGCGTTCGCCATCGAGCCGTGGGAGAAGGAACCGATGACGCGGCGACGGCCGTTGGGTGAGATGTAGCGGGCGGCCCAGACGTTGCACATGCCGGTGTCGACGGTGAACACGGCGTCGTCGGCGGCCACTTCGTCGAGCACGGACGCCACGTACTCCGGATGGATGGGCGTGTGCTTCTCGACCTTGCGCGTGTACGCCTTCACGACCCCTTCCAGTGCGTCGGCGTGCTTCTTCAGCATCCGGTCGAGGAAGCGGCGGTTCTTCTTCTCCTTCACCCGCGGGATCAGGCAGCGCAGCGTCTCCCGTACGTCGCCCCACACCGCGAGGTCCAGTTTCGAGCGGCGGCCGAGGTGTTCGGGCCGGACGTCGACCTGGGCGATCTTGACGTCGTCGGGGAGGAAGGCGTTGTAGGGGAAGTCGGTGCCGAGCAGGATCAGCAGGTCGCACTCGTGGGTGGCCTCGTAGGCGGCACCGTAGCCGAGCAGCCCGCTCATGCCGACGTCGTACGGGTTGTCGTACTGGATCCATTCCTTGCCGCGCAGGGCGTGCCCGACCGGGGACTTGATCTTCCCGGCGAACTCCATGACCTCGGCGTGCGCGCCGGCCGTGCCGCTGCCGCAGAAGAGGGTGACCTTGCCGGCGTCGTCGATCATCTCGACGAGCCGGTCGATCTCGGCGTCACCGGGACGGACCGAGGGCCGGGAGGTGACGAGGGCGGTCTCGGCGGCCTTCTCCGGGGCGGGCAGGTCGGCGATGTCGCCGGGCAGGGTGACGACGCTGACGCCGCTGCGGCCGACGGCGTTCTGGATGGCGGTCTGGAGCAGCCGCGGCATCTGCTGCGGGCTGGAGATCATCTCGCTGTAGTGGCTGCACTCGGCGAACAGCCGGTCGGGGTGGGTCTCCTGGAAGTAGCCGAGGCCGATCTCGCTGGACGGGATGTGCGAGGCGAGGGCGAGGACCGGGGCCATGGAGCGGTGGGCGTCGTAGAGGCCGTTGATGAGGTGGAGGTTGCCGGGGCCGCAGGAGCCGGCGCAGGCGGCGAGGCCGCCGGTGATCTGCGCCTCGGCACTGGCGGCGAAGGCGGCGGTCTCCTCGTGCCGGACGTGGATCCAGTCGATGGCGGAGTTGCGGCGGACGGCGTCCACGATCGGGTTGAGGCTGTCGCCGACGACGCCGTAGAGGCGTTTGACTCCGGCGCGGGTCAGGATGTCGACGAACTGTTCCGCGACGTTCTGTTTGGCCATGGTTCTCGTCTGCCCCTTCGGTCTCCTGGGATCCCTCCGGGTTCCATCAAGTCACACGGGCAGCGCTCACGCCTCCCACACCGCGGCGGCCGTACGGTCGTCCGCATAACCCTTGACCCGCACCTGGGAGTCGGCAAGGAACGCGGCGAGGCCGGGCGGGTCGGGCCGGGACCACCGTTCGGCGAGGTACTCGCCCAGTTCGGGCTCGCCGCGCAGGGGGTCGGCGAGGCCGCCGCTGCACATCAGGAGCGTGTCACCCGGGCGGGCGACGGAGGTCCGGAAGCGGAAGGGCTCGCGGGGCGGCTCCGGGGCCGGTTCGTACGGACTGGGCGGGGTCGGGATGCCCAGGTCCATGGTGAGCCGGTCGCCCTCGGGCGTCTCGGAGGGCGGCGAGCCGAAGCCCAGGACCGGTTCGCCCTTGACCTCGGACACCTGGGGCTCGATGTCCTGCCACTCGCCCTCCCGCAACCGGAACAGCCCGCCCGGCCCCACCCCGAAGAACACCCGCGTACGGCACCCGGGGTCGGCCGACAGCAGCAGGCAGCGCAGACTTGCCGCGTACTCGCCCGGGCCGACGCCCTGCTCGGAGGCACTGGCCCGGAGCTTGCCGAGGCTGCGGTCGGTCAGGCGGTGCAGCCCCGACTTCAGGTCACCGCGGCGGCCGTCCCTTATGTCCTCGACAAGCCGTGCGTGGCTGCGGCCGACGGCCCGCCCGATCCAGTGACAGGCCTCGGCGGCGGCCCGGTGGGCGCCCGGTGTGGCCCGGGCCCCGGTCGCCATGGCCACGAGCAGCAGCGCGTGCTCCCCCGTGCCGAACCGGGCGGTGAGCAGCGCGTCCCGGCGGGGCTCGCCCCGGTACCGCGCGGAGTCCCCCCGCACGGAAACGGCCCGCAACGTGCAGGCCCCGTACCGGGCCCCGTCCAGCACGGTGTCCGCCACGAGGTCGTCGAGATCGTCCGGATCGGCGGCCGGGAGGGCGGTGGGTTCGGCGTCGTAGGTGGGCGGCCGGGTGCCGACGTGGCCGCGGGCCCCGGGAGCGGGTGCGGGGCGCTCGATCCGGGAGGCGGGCCCATCGGGCGGGGGCTCGGTGACGGGCGTGCCCGACGGCTCGGGCCCCTGGTCAGCCCGGCCCGACGGCTCGATGCCGGGGGCGGGAGGGCGGGGCGGCCGGTCGGCCGGGGACG
>NZ_WWIC01000170.1:0-5433 GCF_009872555.1 Streptomyces sp. SID5643 | reverse complement strand
CCCGGAACCGGCCGGCCCGGTCTGCGCGCCGAACGCGGGGCCCGACGGGGCCGCGCCCGCCGCTCCGGGCCGGCCACCGAAGGCGGATGCCGCCGCACCTCCGCCCGGGCCGGCCGGCCCGAAACCGGAACCGACTGCACCGCCTTGCCCGGCGGAACCGGAAGCGGCCGAGTCGCCGCCCGGCCCCGCCGGGCCGAAGCCGGAGCCCGCGGCCCCGCCCTGCCCTCCGAAGCCGGACGCCGCAGCGCCGCCGCCCGATCCCGCCGGGCCGAAGCCGGCACCGCCGGAACTGCCGGCACCGCCGGAACTGCCGGGGCTGCCACCGGAACCCGCCGCCCCGCGGTCCGAACCCCCCGGCCCCCCGGCCGGTTTCGAGCCGCCGCCGGCCGGACCCGTGCGCGGGGACACCGCGCGGAACGTCATCGTGCCGTCGTCGGGGGCGTCGGCCGGGGCCCCTCCCCCGGGCTGCCCCTGCTGACCCGCCGGGCGGCGGAACACGAACGTGCTGCCCCCCGCCGCCGCGTTCGCCTCCTGGCCGGAAGGCGGGACGTTCGCCGCGCCGTCGGTGCGGGCGGCCTCCCCCTCGGGGCGCGGGCCGGCGGGCGACACCCTCGGGTCGGCGCCCTGCGCCCCCTGCGGCGCACCCCACGAGACACGGCGGTCCTGGTCGCCGCCGAAGCCGGACTGGCGCGAGCGGTCCGCGCCCCAGGCGGAGGCCGGTTCGGGACGGCTGCCGTGCTGGGCGTCGGCGGCCGAAGGCGACTCGGACGGCTCCTCGACCGGGTCCTCGTCGAAGAAGTGCGGGCCGGTCTCCTCGACGGAGGCGGGCTGCGCCGTCCCCGCTCCGGGCGGCGGCGCGAGCGACTCGCCGTCCCGGGGTGCCGGACGGCTGGTGCCCGGCACCCAGGAGGCGCCGTTCCAGTACCGGACATATCCAGGAATGGACGGGTCCGGGTAATACCCTTCGCGGGGCCTGTCGTCACCGGGGGCCGGGGTTGGGGCGCTCATGTCCGTCGTCCCGTATCTGCTCGGGGGCCAAATGGGGGCCTCCACATCTATCAGACGTGCGGGGGCCCCACCGCCGCTCCCACCGGACCCGCCCCTTTCGAGCACCGATGTGCTACGCACCGCGCCGCTCCCGCGGATCCCCCTGCGAAAAAACTTCCGGGAAGGCGCGTAATGCCGCGGCCCGTGCCCGCTCTCTCCTCCCGACCGGCCCTCGCGGGCAGCCGTCAGGAGAAGGGAGACCGTCGTGCACACCGTGGTGGAGCGGGAACTGGAGCTGAAACTCGTCCTGTCGCCGGAGCGCAGGATCCCCGTGCCGGCCCGGCTCGGGTACCTCACGGACGACCCCTACGCCGTCCACGTCACCTTCCACACCGACGCCGAGCACCCGGTGTACTGGACGTTCGCGCGGGACCTGCTGATCGAGGGCGTGTTCCGGCCGTGCGGACAGGGGGACGTCCGGGTGTGGCCGACCAAGACCGAGGGGCGCAGCGTCGTGCTGATGGCGCTGAGTTCACCCGACGGCGACGCCCTGCTGGAGGCTCCGGCGGCGGTGGTGTCGGCCTGGCTGGAGCGCACGCTGCGGGTGGTCCCGCCGGGGACGGAGGGCGAACAGCTCGGTCTTGACGACGAACTGGCCCAGTTGCTCGCCCAGTGAGGCCCCGGGCTCAGAAGAGCTTGCCCGGGTTCAGGATGCCCAGCGGGTCGAAGGCCTGCTTGACGGCCCGCTGCATCTCCATGCCCACGGGGCCGATCTCGCGCGCGAGCCACTCCTTCTTCAGGACGCCGACGCCGTGTTCGCCCGTGATGGTGCCGCCCAGTTCGAGACCGAGGGCCATGATCTCGTCGAAGGACTCGCGGGCGCGCCGGGACTCGTCGGGGTCGGCCGGGTCGAAGCAGACCGTCGGATGGGTGTTGCCGTCCCCCGCATGGGCGACGACACCGATGGTGAGCCGGTACTTCCCGGCGATCCTGTCGACGCCTTCGAGCATCTCGGCGAGCCGGGAGCGCGGCACGCACACGTCGTCGATCATCGTCACGCCCTTGACCGCCTCCAGCGCGGTGAGCGACAAGCGCCGCGCCTGGAGCAGCAGTTCGGACTCGGCCACGTCGTCGGCGGGGACCACCTGGGTGGCACCGGCCGCTTCGCACAGGGCGCCGACGGCGGCGAGGTCGGCGGCCGGGGCGGTGGTGTCGAACGCGGCCAGGAGCAGGGCTTCGGTGCTCTCGGGGAGGCCCATCTGCGCCATGTCGTTGACGGCCTTGACCGTCGTACGGTCCATGAGTTCGAGGAGTGACGGGACGTGGCCGCCCTCCATGATGCGGCACACGGCGTCGCAGGCCGCGGCGGCGGAGGCGAACTCGGCGGCCAGCACCAGTTGCCCGGGCGGCTTGGGGCGCAGCCCGAGAACGGCCCGCACGACGATGCCGAGCGAGCCCTCGGAGCCGACGAACAGGCGGGTCAGGTCGTAGCCGGCGACGCCCTTGGCGGTGCGGCGGCCGGTGGACATCAGGCGCCCGTCGGCGAGCACCACGTCCAGTCCGAGCACGTACTCGGCGGTGACCCCGTACTTCACGCAGCACAGGCCGCCGGAGGCGGTGCCGATGTTGCCGCCGATGGTGCACATCTCCCAGCTGGAGGGGTCCGGCGGGTAGTACAGGCCGTGTTCGCCGACGGCGCGGGACAGGGCGGCGTTGACCACGCCCGGTTCGCACACGGCGATGCGGTCGACCGGGTTGATCTCCAGGATCCGGTCCATCTTCGTCAGGGAGAGCACGATGCAGCCGTCGGAGGCGTTGGCGGCGCCGGACAGCCCGGTGCGGGCGCCCTGCGGGACGACGGGGACGCGCAGGGCGGTGGCGGTGCGCATCACGTGCTGGACCTGCTCGGTCGTGCGGGGCAGCACGACGACGGCCGGGGCGCCGGCCGGGCAGAAGCTCGCCATGTCGTGGGCGTAGGCGGCCGTGACGTCGGGGTCGGTGAGGACCGCTTCGGCAGGGAGGCCGCTGAGGAGCAGGTCCACGAGGTCGCCGGTCGCTGCGGTGTCCTCGGAGCTGGGCGCTTCGATACGGCTCATGATCACAGGTTCGCACCCGGGGCCATCGGTGTGAACCGTTCCTCTTCGGTGAGCAGGAGTGAGTTTTGCACCCATTCCTGGCCACTGCGGGCATCCCGAACGGTTGTGGATGTCCTGGTCGCCCGCGTACGGCCCGCATCCGGCGGCACGGATCGTGTCCGTGGTCCGGGCATGCGGGGGCGGGGTCCCTCGCGCCCGAGGGTCTCCGGTCGGGCCTGGACGGTCCGATGCCCGTGCACATCGCTCTGGTGTGCACGGGGCGGTGCCGTCCGTCGCCTGATCGGATGCCCTTGAGCGCGCCTGCCGATCGCGATGCTCGCGGCATCGTGTCGGCTGGTCTTACGGGTGGGGGTGGACAGTGGCTGCTGCCAGTGCTGGGCGCCCCACTTGCTGGTGTAGGCCGGGTCGACCGCGATGATCGCGATGCCGGTCTGGTCGGCCATCGAGGTCAGCCGGGCCCGCAGACGGCCGGTCGGCATGCCCGAGATCAGCTGCCGGAAGCGGCGCCGACCGCCGTGTTTCTCTCTGGTCTTCTCGGCCGTGAAGTCGAGGTCTTCGACTGCAATGGCAGCCACGCCGCAGGTCTTGGCCCAGTTCAGCAGCCGCGTGAGGGCGTGCCGTACCTGAGCGTCACGATGATGGGTGCTGCCGGACAGGTCGTAGTCGAAGCGGCGCGGTCGGCCGATCGGGTTGCCGAACTCATCGAGGCGCCATGCGGCCAGGTGATCGGCGTTGGTGTCGACACCGATGACGCCGTGGGCGAGGGCGGCTTCGATCGGGACGGTCTGGGTGGGCGGGATCTGCCAGGAGGCCGTCACATACCAACGACTACGTCCCGTGTCGTAGTGGATGCGGTAGGCGACGGCTCGGTTCGCCTTCACACGGTCAGCCCACTCCATGCCGCGGTGCGCGAAACGCACCGTCGCGGCAAGGGCGTAGCGGCCGTGCGGGGCGTTGGCCAGGTCGGCCAGCGGGGTCGGCAGCTTGAGCGAGACCTCACCCTCGGGCGAGATGCGGATCGTCTCGTTCCCGAAGCGTTTGCCGGACTCCCCGTCGGCGGACAGGAACCACCGCTCGGCCTCCCAGCGTGTCCGCCATGCGGCCTCGGTGAGCTGCGCCTGGTCGAGATGGTGGCGGGTGCCCGCGAGACGCTTACCGCCCCGCAGCACATGCACGACACCGTTCTCCCGATCGGCGCGGACCGTGGCCAGCCGGTCCTCAAGCGCGTGCAGGCGAAGCGATTTGCTGAACCATTCGCGGGCGGAGCGATAGCCGCCGGGAGCGTGCTGGGTGCCCTTCTCGCCGACCGGAAGCGCAAGACGGCGCCGGATCATCAGGACGCCGGCTTCGAGCGACTGCACGTGCGCTGCCTGCCCGCGCCGGGCCAGCGCCCACTGGTCATGTGTGGCCTTGGTGATACTTCCCGCCCAGCGCGAGGACGAGGAGGCCGTCAACTCCCGCTTCCGCGCCGCCCATGTGTCGGCGGAATGGTCAAGCCCGTCCATGCAGCGGGCTTTGAGGTCTTTCGACGCGAGCGATCCCAGGTGCGCGCCCACCAGCCTGAGCATCTTCTCGTCCTCGGGCGTCAGGTGTTTCAGACGGTCACGGACCGCCACTCCAGACGGGCCAGGAGCGACGAACGGCGCAGCCACGTCCCGCAGTCCACCCACCGTCATCCCCCCAAAGGCCCGAAGACATCAGCCACCACACCCAACGACCACCATCAGGAAAGGTCACCCATTCGAACCAGGAACTGCCGTTCCCGCCACCGGGCTCATCACCCGACAAACGGCCGAACCCTCCCCCATGCACACCAGAACTCACTCAAGTGCTGTCACCCGGCAACGGCTCAAAACCCCTGCATGCGCCCACAGCGCGGAGGGCGCTCGACACGCTGGGCGAGGCCGCCGGACGGGGGAGTGCCGAAGATGGACGCCGGAGCGGGGTGGCCGGACACGCCCCTGGGCCCCTGGCTGCGACTGCGCGGGCGGGGGACGGGCCCGCACTGCGCCAACAGGCCCCCGCAGGGCGGCGGCCCCGGCACCCCGAGGGCGCGGCGAAGGAAGAACACGTGCGACGGTCCCAGGGCCTCTTCGTCGCTGCACAGCCGCGCGTCGTGCGGGTGCCCCGTGACACCCGCACGCCCGCGACCCGCACGCCCGCGACCCGCTACCGCCGGCGGCTACAGGTTGCCGCGGCGGTCCTGCTCGCGCTCGATCGCCTCGAACAGGGCCTTGAAGTTGCCCTTGCCGAAGCCCATCGAGCCGTGGCGCTCGATGATCTCGAAGAAGACGGTCGGACGGTCCTGGACCGGCTTGGTGAAGATCTGGAGCAGGTAGCCGTCCTCGTC
>NZ_WWIC01000169.1:0-6864 GCF_009872555.1 Streptomyces sp. SID5643 | reverse complement strand
GGGCGTCGAGCCGCTGGTCAGGCTGGAGGAGCTGCGTTCACGGAACTGCCGCTGCTGCTGCGGGCCGGTGATCTGCTCGTGGTCAGCACCTCGGCCATGCTGGCGGCGGCCGTCGACGGGGGACGGGCACGCGCGCGTGGTGGTGCACTTCTCCACCCGGGGGTGACGACGGCCGCTGGGCGGTGGAGCTGCGGGAGCCCGACGGGCGGGGCACCACGCGCGCGGGCGGGCGGGCCCGCGGGGAGGGAGGTGTGCCTGCCGCGGGGGGCATGCGGCTGGTTCTGGAGGAGGCGCTGAGCGGGCGGAGCGGGCGGCTGTGGTGGGCACGGGTGTCCGGCCGGGGCTGCTGCGGGGCCCTTGCCCATGCGCCACGCCTGTACGGAGCGGGACCAGCCGCTGTCCGTCCACCAGACGGTGTTCGCGCTGCCGTCGGCGGACACGCCGGTCACGCTGCACACCGGGGTGGCCTCGACGGAGGCGCACGAACCGCCCTGTGAGGAGCGTTTCGCGGGGCCCTGGGCGTCCGCGCGGCTGATCGACGCGGCGAAGGCCGGCGAAGGCCGGTGGGGGCCGGGTCGTGGCGGTCGGGACGTGGAGTCGGCGGTGGGCGCCGATGGGACCGTACGCGCGCGTGCCGGAGGGACGGGCCTCGTCATCACGCCCGGAGCGGGGCGTGCGCGGGTGGACGGTCTGCTGACCGGGCTGCACGAGCCGGAGGCCTCGCAGCTGATGGTGCCGGCGGCGGTCGAGCGGGCACGCGCGGCTGCGCCCCAGCACCGGTACCAGTGGCACGAGTTCGGGGACGTGCACCTCGTACGGCCCTGAAAGCCCCTCACGGAGAGCATCGCTTGTGCAACGGGCGGTGAGAACGCATGCCGCCCGGTGTGAGCCCGCGCATAGGGCGCACGTCACGTACGAAAGTGCATAGGAGACAAAGTCGCACCTTTTGAGCGGCGCAGACCGTCTAGTCTGCCCCGATTTGCCCCTCCCTGATCCACTATCTCCTTTCGTACGTCACACCTTTGCCACGCCATTTTGCGGCCGCTAAGAATTGCTCACGTCGCTCAGCGCCGTGGGTTCACCTCCGCGGCGTTCGTGTCGGAAACACACCGAGTCCAACGCCGGACGCCGAGCGACTCCCGCGCTATTCGAAGAGGTCCACAGCAGCATGCCCAAGAACATCTTCAGCCGTGTTCAGAGTCGTAGCCTGACCCGTCACCACAAGATCGCCATGGCGGGTGTCGCCACCCTCGGCGCCGCCGCCATCGGGTTCTCCGCGGTGCCGAGCGGCGCCTCGACGAAGACCACGACCGAGGCCGCTCAGCCGGCTGCGGTGGCGTACAGCACCCAGCAGATCAAGGACGTCAAGGCGAGCGTCACGGACCAGATGGCCGGCGCCAGCCTGAAGGCCGAGCAGATCGCGGCGAAGAAGAAGGCCGACGCCGCGGCCGCCGCCAAGAAGAAGGCCGCCGCCGAGGCGGCGAAGAAGAAGGCCGAGGCCGCCCGCGAGGCGAAGGAGGCCGCGAGCCGCGCCGCCAAGCGCGCCGAGGCCAAGAAGGCCGCCAAGAAGACCTACCCGAACAACCTCGACGGCTGGATCCGTGAGTCGCTCGACGTCATGAAGAAGCACGGGATCCCGGGCTCCTACGACGGCATCAAGCGCAACATCATCCGCGAGTCCTCGGGTAACCCCAGGGCGATCAACAACTGGGACATCAACGCCATCAACGGCATCCCGTCGAAGGGCCTGCTGCAGGTCATCCCGCCGACCTTCAAGCACTGGCACGTCCCCGGCACCTCCTGGGACATCTACGACCCGGTAGCCAACATCACCGCCGCCTGCAACTACGCGGCCGACAAGTACGGCTCGATGGACAACGTCGACAGCGCGTACTGAGGCCGGCGCGGGACTCTGCTCGCTGTACGAACGCCGAAGGGCGGCACCCTCCTGACGGGGTGCCGCCCTTCGGGCGTCGTACGGCGGTGCCTACTTGCGCATGACCTCGGGCTCGTGGCGGCGCAGGAAGCGGGCCACGAAGAAGCCGCAGATCACGCCGAGGACGAGGAGAGCGCCCATGTCCATGGCCCAGGCCCCGACCGTGTGCTCCCACAGCGGGTCGTTGTCGCCGGCCGTCTCGGGCGGGCTGATCTTGTTGAAGTCCAGCGTGGCGCCGGCGGCGGCGACCGCCCAGCGCGACGGCATCAGGAACGAGAACTGGTTGACGCCGATCGAGCCGTGCAGCGCGAACAGGCAGCCGGTGAAGACGACCTGGATGATGGCGAACATCACCAGCAGCGGCATGGTCTTCTCGGCGGTCTTCACCAGCGAGGAGATGATCAGGCCGAACATCATCGAGGTGAAGCCCAGCGCCATGATCGGCACGGACAGCTCCAGCATCGTGGCGCTGCCGAAGACCAGGCCCTCCTCGGGGATCTCACGGCTGGAGAAGCCGATGACGCCGACCAGCAGGCCCTGGAGCACCGTGATCATGCCGAGCACGAACACCTTGGACATCAGGTACGCCGAGCGCGAGAGGCCGGTGGCGCGCTCCCGCTCGTAGATGACGCGTTCCTTGATCAGCTCGCGGACGGAGTTCGCCGCGCCCGCGAAGCAGGCGCCGACCGCGAGGATCAGCAGGACCGTGGTGGCCGTGCCGTTCGGGATGATGCGGCCGGTCTCCGGGTTGGCCGGGTTGGGCAGCAGGCCCTTGTCGGCGTCGATGAGCAGGCTGACCGCGCCGAGCACCGCCGGCAGGATCACCATCAGGGCGAGGAAGCCCTTGTCGGAGGCGATGACCGAGACGTATCGCCGGACAAGCGTGACGAACTGGGACATCCAGCCCTGCGGCTTCGGCGGCTTCATCGCCTGCATCGGCGGAACCTGTACGGACTGCGGCGCGACGGCGTCGATGTCCGCGGCGTACATCTGGTAGTGCTGCGAGCCCTTCCAGCGGCCCGCCCAGTCGTAGTCGCGGTAGTTCTCGAAGGCGGAGAAGACATCGGCCCAGGTGTCGTAGCCGAAGAAGTTCAGCGCCTCCTCGGGCGGGCCGAAGTAGGCGACCGAGCCGCCCGGCGCCATCACCAGCAGCTTGTCGCAGATCGCCAGCTCGGCCACCGAGTGGGTGACGACGAGGACCGTACGGCCGTCGTCGGCGAGGCCGCGCAGCAGCTGCATGACGTCGCGGTCCATGCCCGGGTCGAGGCCGGAGGTCGGCTCGTCCAGGAAGATCAGCGACGGCTTGGTGAGCAGCTCCAGGGCGACCGAGACGCGCTTGCGCTGACCGCCGGAGAGGGACGTGACCTTCTTGTCCTTGTGGATGTCGAGCTTGAGCTCGCGCAGCACCTCGTCGATGCGGGCCTCGCGCTCGGCGCCCGTGGTGTCGGCCGGGAAGCGGAGCTTGGCCGCGTACTTGAGGGCCTTCTTGACGGTCAGTTCCTTGTGCAGGATGTCGTCCTGCGGGACCAGACCGATGCGCTGGCGCAGCTCGGCGAACTGCTTGTAGAGGTTCCGGTTGTCGTAGAGCACCTCGCCCTGATTGGCGGGCCGGTAGCCGGTGAGCGCCTTGAGCAGGGTCGACTTGCCGGAGCCGGACGGGCCGATGACCGCGATCAGCGACTTCTCCGGGACGCCGAAGGAGACGTCCTTGAGGATCTGCTTCCCGCCGTCGACCGTGACCGTCAGGTGGCGGGCGGAGAAGGACACCTCACCGGTGTCGACGAACTCCTCCAGCCGGTCGCCGACGATGCGGAACGTCGAGTGACCGACGCCGACGACGTCGGTCGGGCCGAGCAGCTGGGTGCCGCCCTTGGCGATCGGCTGGCCGTTGACGTACGTGCCGTTGTGGGAGCCGAGGTCCCGGATCTCCATACGGCCGTCGGGCGTCGAGTGGAACTCGGCGTGGTGCCGCGAGACCTGCAGGTCGGAGACGACCAGTTCGTTCTCCAGGGCACGGCCGATGCGCATCACGCGGCCGAGCGAGAACTGGTGGAACGTGGTCGGACTGCGGTCGCCGTAGACCGGCGGTGCCCCCGCGACACCACCGGGACCCTGCTGCTGCGGGATGTGCGCCGCGGCCTGCTGCGGCTGCTGCCAGCCGGCCTGCGGGGCCTGCTGCTGCGGCGGCTGCTGGGCCGGGGCCTGCTGCCCCCAGGCCGGGTTCGCGCCCTGCGCGGCGTACGGCTGCTGCTGGGGCTGGGCCTGCGGCGTGCCGACGGAGGCCGCGGCGTCGCCGGACAGGTTCAGGCGCGGGCCGTCGGTCGCATTGCCCAGGTTGACCGCCGAGCCGGGGCCGAGCTCCAGCTGGTGGATGCGCTGACCCTGCACGAAGGTGCCGTTGGTGCTGCCATGGTCCTCGATGACCCAACTGCGGCCGTTGAAGCTGATGGTGGCGTGACGCCAGGAGACCCTGGCGTCGTCGAAGACGACGTCCCCCTGCGGATCACGTCCGAGGGTGTATGCCCTGGACGGATCGAGCGTCCAGGTACGTCCGTTTGATTCCAGTACGAGTTCCGGCACTCCAGCCCCACTGAGTTGTCCCCCGAGTTACCCCCGACATGGGGAGTCTAGGGATGTCGAACATCGGGGGGAACTATTTCAGGAGCGGCCCCCTGACCGAAAGTCGGGCCTTGTGAAGACCGCGTCCGGACGCATCCGCCGATTCCGTTGACGGGGTTGAAACCGGGCCGGAGAGTGGTATTTCGACGCGAGGGGGACATGCGTGGTGTCCCACCGCGCAGCGGATCGGGGGGTCTGCCATGAGTGCTGCCGCAGGGGCCGGGACGGCGAAGGACGACGCGCGCGTGCCGTGGGGGGACGTGCTGATGTCCGCCGTGGCCGCCGTGAGCTGGGCGTTGATCGGGATGGCGGCGACCGCAGCGCTGGGTCTGCGGCTGCTGGAAGCGGATACGGCAGGCTCCTTGGGGCCGATGACCGCGGCGGTGGTGGCCCTCGGGGCGGGTGGTTCGGTCACGCCGTCCGGTGAGGTGTCGGCGTTCGGTATCACGGGCGCGGAGGCGGACACGGCCATCGAGATCACGCCACTGGGGGTGAGCCTGGTCGGGGCGGTGCTGCTGTCGTGGTTCTTCCTGCGGTCCTTGCGGGCAGCGGGAGTTGTGATCTCACGGGCCGAACTGTTCGCGCGGGCGGGCGCCGTGGTGGCGTTGTTCGTGGCGGTGCTGGGCGGCCTGGCGTGGGCGGGCCACGACGTCATCACCATCGACGGCGGGTCGCTCGGGCTCGACGATGTGACCGGTGGGAGCGGGGGCGTCGAGATCCCGGGGCTCGGGGACGTCGGGGGGCTGCTGCCGGACCGGCTCGGCGACCTGGTCGACGCGCAGGCCGCGGTCGGCTTCACGGTCGACACCGTCCCGACGCTGCTCGGCGGGTCCGGCTGGTCGGCCGGGATCCTCCTCGTCGCACTGCTGTCCTCGCGCCGTACGCCGCTGCCGCCGGGCTGGGAGGTCCTCCACCGCGTCGTGCGGCCGGCCGTGTCGGCCGTGGTGACCGTGCTGCTGGTGGCGGTAGCGGCGGGGTTCGCAGCGGCGGCGTACGCCGCGGTCGGCGACGACCGTCCCGAGCGCATCGCCGGAGCGGCACTGCTCGGCGCGCCGAACGGGGTCTGGCTGGGCATCCCGCTCGGCCTGTTCGTGCCGTGGGACGGACGTGCCTCGGGCGAGCTGGTCCGTTTCCTGCCGGATCCGCTGGACGACCTGCTCGGTGCCGGGTCCGGTGAGGCGGTGACGCTGAGTCGGCTGGCCGAGCTGGACGGCCGGGTGTGGCTGCTGGCGGTGGCGGCGGGGTTGATGATGCTGCTGGCCGGCGTGCTGACGGGAGTGCGGACGCCGGTGGGGGAAGGACCCGGTGCGCTGCGCTTGGCGGGGTGGTGCGCGCTGCGCCTGGGGGGCGCGACGGCCCTCGCCCTGCCGTTGCTCGCCCGGCTGACGGACGTCTCCGTGACCGCCTCCCTGTCCGTGCTCGGCTTCGACGCCTTCGGCGGCGGCATCGAGCTGCACGGCCCCCTGGGCCCGGCCCTGCTGCTGGGCGCGGTGTGGGGCGCGGGTGCCGGGGCCGCGGGGGCGTTGCTCGCGTGGGCGTGCGGCGTGGCGGGGCGCCGGGCGACGGCATCGGCTCGGGGAGAGGGCTTGCCCCCGGGCGGCGGGACAGGAGGCGGGCCGAGCACCGGATGGCCCGGGCGCGGGGCGGGTCCCGGGGCGGGGAGCCGGCATGCCGAGCATGGGGCCGGCGCCGGGCAGGCGGCACCCTGGGGCGGTGGGCCGACGGGGTACGGCGGGGTCAGGGGGCAGGGCTGGACGGGGGCCGGCGCAGGTGCGGTACGACCCGAGGACGACGCCGACATCGCACTCGGCCTCGGCCCGCGGCGCGACGACGCGGGCATCGGACCGCGGCGACCAGAGGACGACGCCGGTCCTCGGCAAGCCCGGGCCGGTCGGGAGGAAGCCGGGCCCTACGCCCCGGGTACGCCGTACCGGCCGCCGAACCCGGGTACCAATCCGTACCTCCGGGTGCCGGAGGAGCTGCGAGAGCCGCAGGACGCACGGCCTCCGGAGGCGGAACCGCGCTCCGATGCCGCGCCCGACACCGAGGACGACGCACCGGCGAACGACGCGCCCCCCGCCCCCGGCGACGTCTACGGCGCCCCTACGGTCGTACGGCCGGTCGGGCCGCCTCCGCGTGGCCCCCGGCAGTCGCCCGGGCCGAGGAACGGGAACGGGCCGCCGCCCCCTCCCCCTCCGCCTCCCCCGCCGCCACGGCAGCCCCGCGGCGGGAGGTGACCGGCGACGGCGCCGGACGCCGTGCCGGTATGACGTGCCGTACCGGCACCGGCACCGGCACCGGCACCGGCA
>NZ_WWIC01000168.1:0-26073 GCF_009872555.1 Streptomyces sp. SID5643 | reverse complement strand
CAGCAGCCGGGAGACGTGCATCTGCGAGATGCCGACCTCCTCGCCGATCTGCGACTGCGTCATGTTCGCGAAGAACCGCAGCATGATGATCCGCCGCTCACGGGGCGGCAGCTTCGCCAGCAGCGGCTTCAGGGACTCCCGGTACTCCACACCCTCCAGCGCGGTGTCCTCGTAGCCCAGCCGGTCCGCCAGCGACCCCTCGCCGCCGTCGTCCTCCGGTGCCGGCGAGTCCAGTGAGGACGCCGTGTAGGCGTTCCCCACCGCCAGCCCGTCGACGACGTCCTCCTCGGACACGCCCAGCACGGCGGCGAGTTCGGTGACCGTCGGCGAGCGGTCCAGCTTCTGCGAGAGCTCGTCACTGGCCTTGGTCAGAGCGAGCCGCAGCTCCTGCAGTCTGCGCGGCACCCGCACCGACCACGAGGTGTCCCGGAAGAACCGCTTGATCTCCCCGACCACCGTCGGCATCGCGAACGTCGGGAATTCGACGCCCCGTTCGCAGTCGAACCGGTCGATCGCCTTGATCAGCCCGATCGTGCCGACCTGGACGATGTCCTCCATCGGCTCGTTGCGGGACCGGAACCGCGCGGCGGCGTACCGCACGAGCGGGAGGTTGAGCTCGATGAGCGTGTCACGGACGTACGCACGCTCGGGGCTGTCCTCGTCGAGCGCGGCCAGCCGCAGGAACAGGGAGCGGGACAGGGTGCGGGTGTCGATGGCGCCCGCAGCCGGAAGGACCGGGACGGGCTCGGCCGGGAGGGCCGGTACGTCATCGATGGGGCCGAGTGAGTCGAGAGCATGGGGAGCTGTCTCGCTCTCCGCGAGCGTGAGCACCTTCGAGCTGCCCTGTTCTGCGGACATGCCACCCCCTTTGGGTCGCGGGACGGTCGCGGCGAACGCCCCCGCTTGAGGGACGCAGCCTTCACCTGAATACCGGAGCCGGAGCTCTGGCAAACGCGCTTCCCGCAGAATGTCACATGTCGGCAACACGCTGTAGTGACATGTCGACATCTGAGACGCGAATACGCCCTGCAAACAAGGGGTCTGACGGCTTTTCGGCTCTCAACTGTCGGCAACCGCCCTGATGAGCGATTCCCTCCTCGCGGTGACCTCTCGCTCGCGTTTGCGGTTACGCGTCAATGCGGTTCGCAGACCGCAACCTCTGGAAGCTACGCGCGAGTAGCCGCGACACGTGCATCTGCGAGACGCCGAGCTCGGCGGAGATCTGGGACTGCGTGAGATTGCTGTAGTACCGCAGCAGCAGGATCCGCTGCTCCCGCTCGGGCAGCTGAACGAGCAGGTGCCGTACGAGATCCCGGTGCTCCACGCCGTCCAGCGCGGGGTCCTCGTAACCGAGCCGGTCCAGCAGGCCCGGCAGCCCGTCACCCTCCTGTGCGGCCTCCAGGGAGGTCGCGTGGTACGACCGTCCGGCCTCGATGCAGGACAGCACCTCGTCCTCGGTGATGCGCAGCCGCGCGGCGATCTCCGAGGTCGTCGGGGTGCGCCCGAAGGAGGTCGTCAGGTCCTCCGTCGCGCTGTTGACCTGCACCCACAGCTCGTGCAGCCGACGCGGCACGTGGACCGTGCGGACGTTGTCGCGGAAGTACCGCTTGATCTCGCCGACGACCGTCGGCATCGCGAACGTAGGGAACTGCACGCCCCGGTCCGGGTCGAAGCGGTCGATGGCGTTGATGAGCCCGATGGTGCCGACCTGGACGACGTCCTCCATCGGCTCGTTGCGGGAGCGGAACCGGGCGGCCGCGTAGCGCACGAGCGGGAGATTGGCCTCGATGAGTGCCCCGCGTACGCGGTCGTGCTCCGGGGTGCCCGGCTGGAGTTCCTTGAGCTGTGCGAAGAGGACCTGGGTGAGAGCGCGGGTGTCGGCCCCACGGCTCCGCTGGGGAGCGGGCGGGGCGGTCTCCGCGGTGTCCGGGGTTTCCGAGGTGGGTGCCTGAGGCGCGGTACTGGCCAGCACGGTCAACTCCACCTCGTCATCGTCAACTCATCGTTCAACTCTTCCATCAAAAGCGGTCATAGCATCACAAGACATGTGCACTGTGTGCAAGCACCCCATAACTACGTGTTGAGGGGTGAATCGCGCATAAATGAACTCACGTCACACAAAAGCCCCCTGTCGCACTGACAGGGGGCTCGAAGGGGCCGGGCCGGCCGGGCGTCAGAACTCGTAGTCCGCGATCACCCACGTGGCGAACTCCCGCCACAGCGCGACGCCGGCCTGGTGGTCCGGGTGCTCCACGTATCGCCGCAGCGCGTCCGCGTCGTCGAAGGCGGAGTTGATGGCGAAGTCGTAGGCGATGGGGCGGTCGCTGACGTTCCAGCCGAGCTCCCAGAAGCGGATCCCGGGGATCGTGCCCTCCAGTGCGCGGAAGGCCTCGACGCCTTTCACGACCCGGGCGTCGTCGCGCTCGACGCCCTCGTTGAGCCTGAAGAGCACCAGATGGCGGATCATCACTTTCCTCCCTTGGCGACCCAGGTGGCGAAGTCGCCGAGGGCCCCGGCGGCGTCCGATATGCCCTGGAACCCTATAAGGACGTAGTCGGCCGCCGTCCTCGGGTCCGTGATGATCACGTACAACGCGAAGACCACGAGGGCGTAGACGGCGACCTTCTTCGCGTTCACCGCCATCGCGGCCTCCCCTGTCACTGGCGTCCCATGCAGCGCACATGATCGCACGAAGGGCCGAGCACACGAAGAGGCCGAACGCACGAAGGGCCCCGTCTGACGACGGGGCCCTTCTCCAGCGGTAGCGGAGGGATTTGAACCCTCGGTGACTTGCGCCACACTCGCTTTCGAGGCGAGCTCCTTCGGCCGCTCGGACACGCTACCGAGGGAGACCTTACAGCAAGGAGCCGCATGCTTTGAAATCGGTATTCAGCGGCCCCGGAAGAACGCCGTGAGCAGCCCGGCGCACTCTTCGGCGAGCACGCCCTCGATCACCTCGGGCCGGTGGTTGAGCCGCCGGTCGCGGAGGAGGTCCCAGAGCGAGCCGGCGGCGCCGGCCTTCTCGTCGCGGGCGCCGTAGACGAGCCGGTCCACGCGGGACTGCTGGATCGCGCCCGCGCACATGGTGCAGGGTTCCAGCGTGACCACGAGGGTGCAGCCGGCGAGCCGCCAGGCGCCGAGGGCGGCCGCGGCCCGCCGCAGGGCGAGGAGCTCCGCGTGGGCCGTCGGATCACCGCCGGCCTCGCGTTCGTTGTGCCCGGCCGCGAGCACGGTCGCGCCGTCCGGGGCCAGGACGACGGCGCCGACGGGGACGTCCCCGCCCCGGACGGCCTCCGCGGCCTCGTCCAGGGCGAGCCGCATCGCGGGACGCCAGGGGTCGCGGACCGGATCCGGCGGCCCCGCGGTGGCACGACCGGTCAGCGGACGGTCTCCAGGGTCTCCGAGGCGCCCAGGGACTCGGCGATCTCGGTGACGGCGTCCGTCGACATCAGGCGCAGTTCCTTCTCGCTCACGCCGAGGTCGTCCAGGATCAGGGCGTCGCCGACCGGGCCGTGCGGCACGGACTCGGCGGAGCCGGCGGCCCCGGCGCCGTCCTCGGCGTCACCGTCGTCCTCGTCGGATTCACCGTCCTCGGTGCCGTCGAGGTCGAGGGCGTCGAGGTCGTCCCCGTCGTCCGGATCGCGTCCCAGCAGCTCGTCGGTGAGCAGGATCTCGCCGTAGCTGCTGCGGGCAGCGGCGGCGGCGTCCGAGACGTAGATGCGAGGGTCCTCCTCGCCGTCCACGCGGACGACGCCGAACCAGGCGTCCTCCTGCTCGATGAGCACGAGCACCGTGTCCTCGTCGGGGGAGGCTTCACGGGCCAGGTCGGCCAGATCCGACAGGGTCTCCACATCGTCGAGCTCTGTGTCGCTCGCTTCCCACCCGTCTTCGGTGCGCGCGAGCAGTGCGGCGAAGTACACCGTGACTCTCCCACTGGTCTGAGGCGTGCCGGTTGGGGGTCCCCCCGGCGGAGGTTACGGGCGGGGAGTGCTCGTCCGAGCCCCACCCACTCGGAATCGTGGCAGAAACAAGGCGTTCAGGGGACGTCTTCGGCTCCCTGTGTTGGGCAGTTCTCTTTGCACGCCCGTTGCTGCCACCTGCGGATCGTACGCGGCTTTGCCCCGCTCCACGCACGGTCACCCGCGACAATCTCCGCGCGGTTCGTGATCTTTGCCGGGGGTTTTCCCACCCGTTTCCTACCAGCGGAAGGTGCGCATGCGCATGGCGTGCCGCAGCCGGGCCGTCTTGGCGCGGCGCGGCTGGACGCGGTCGCGCAGCGCCCGGGCCTCCGCCAGATCACGCAGGAACCGGGCGCGACGCCGGCGGCGCTCGGCGTCGGACTCGTCGGTCCCGTCCGTCCGGTCGGGCGTCAGGCCCGTCCCCGGCCACATGCGCGGCAACGGATCGTCTCGGAGTTTCCGGTCCGGCATCAGATTCACCACCCCTATTCCGTCCCTTCCGCCTTCCCCCGGACGGGCCGTTTGACGCCGGCGACCCGGTGACCGCCGCACGGCGGGCTTGCCGTGCGGTCCGGAGTACCCCACCCGGTTAATGTTGTGGACATGCGTCTCCACGTCGTCGACCACCCTCTGGTCGCCCACAAGCTCACCACGCTGCGCGACCAGCGCACCGACTCCGCGACCTTCCGCCGTCTCGCCGACGAGCTGGTCACCCTGCTCGCCTACGAGGCCACGCGTGACGTGCGCACCGAACAGGTCGACATCCAGACGCCGGTCGCGCGGACCACGGGCGTCAAGCTGTCCCACCCGCGCCCGCTGGTGGTGCCGATCCTGCGGGCCGGGCTCGGCATGCTGGACGGCATGGTCCGGCTGCTGCCGACCGCCGAGGTGGGCTTCCTCGGCATGATCCGCAACGAGGAGACGCTCCAGGCCTCCACGTACGCGACGCGGATGCCGGAGGACCTGTCGGGGCGTCAGGTGTACGTGCTCGACCCGATGCTCGCCACCGGCGGCACGCTGGTCGCGGCGATCCAGGAGCTGATCCGGCGCGGCGCCGACGACGTGACCGCCGTGGTGCTGCTGGCCGCCCCGGAGGGCGTCGAGATCATGGAGCGCGAGCTCGCGGGCACGCCGGTGACGGTCGTGACCGCCTCGGTCGACGAGCACCTGAACGAGCACGGCTACATCGTCCCGGGCCTCGGAGACGCGGGGGACCGGATGTACGGGGCCGCCGAGTAGGCCGGACGGGTCCCTCAGCAACCCTTCTTCGTCGTGGGCGCCGGCTCGGGCGTGGCCAGCTCGGTCAGCGCCCGGTCGGCGTCCGGCTTTTTCGCCAGCTCCTTGAAGCCGTCCCCGATGACGAGGTCGACGGCGGCGCCCTTGCGGGCCGCCTCGGTACGCCGTTCGGCGCCCGGGAGCTGGGTGCCGAGCACGGGCAGTGCGGTGTCGAGCGCGGCGGCGGGGCCGAGCAGCAGACCGGTGCCCTTGACCTTCTTGTCGTACTGCTGGGGCGCGTTGCCCACGTCGCCGATCTTGAAGCCGCGCTTCTTGAGCTCGTCGGCGGTCTTCTTCGCCAGGCCCGCGCGGGTGGTGGCGTTGAGCACGTTGACGGTGATCGTGCGCGGCTGGGGCACGGGCTTGGCGCTGGGCGAGGGGCTCGCCTTGGTCGTGGTGCCGCAGTCCGTCCCGTCGCCGGCCGCCGAAGCCTTTCTGCCACCGCCGGTGAAGACGTCGATGAGCTGCAGCGTGCCCCAGCCGCCCACGCCGAGGACGACGACGGACGCGACGGTCAGGACGACGAGCCTGCCGCGCCGCCGGGGCCGGCGCATCCGGGGGTACTTGTTGCCCTTGATGCGGTACTTGCCGCCCATGCCGGGGGGAGTCAGCATGCTCATGAGCGCAGCGTAGTGCGCCCGGGCGACGATGCCTACTAGATGATCATTCGACGTCGCCCAGCGGAACCCGAAAGGGCCAACCCGCGACCGGCGGGGATCAGTCCAGTTCGAGCACGCGTGCGTGCAGCACCTGGCGCTGCTGGAGTGCCGCCCGCACCGCGCGGTGCAGACCGTCCTCCAGGTACAGGTCGCCCTGCCACTTCACGACGTGCGCGAAGAGGTCGCCGTAGAACGTGGAGTCCTCGGCGAGCAGTGTTTCCAGATCGAGCTGACCCTTGGTCGTCACGAGCTGATCGAGGCGGACCGGGCGCGGCGCGACGTCCGCCCACTGCCGGGTGCTTTCCCGGCCGTGGTCGGGGTACGGCCGGCCGTTTCCGATGCGCTTGAAGATCACACGGAAAGCCTACCGGTCAAGACCTTCCGGGCGCAGCCATGGCGAGCGAGTGCGACGCCGAAAAAATCAATACAACGCGGTACGAACCGGGAACAGGTACGTGAATATGCCGGTCCGCGACCATCGCCTTCTCCGGTCCTGCTCTCCATCCCGGGCCGCCGGGCGCGCGGGTCGGGTGGGCCCGTTGGGAAGTCCTTGGGGCCGCACCGGCTCACCCGTGTCGCTCCGGCTCCGCGAAGAACCCGGACGCGCCTGCGCCGACCGTGCGCCTGATTCCCCCGAAAGGGGCCGCGGGGGAGCGGGTGGCCGGGAGCGGCGTCCTCAGGCCGTCGGCCCGGTCGTGGGGACGGCGGAGGCGTGGTGCCTCCGCCGTGCGCGTGCGTCAGCCGCGGTCTCTTCCCTGCCCCTGTCCCGGTCCCTTCGGCGGCTGCGGCGGCTTCCGGGTGTCCGGGCGGGGCTTGGGGGCGCTGCGGGCGGCTTCCGCGCGCAGGAGGGCGCGCATGACCGCGTACGGGTCTTGGAGCATGGCTGGGTTCCTCGTCGTTCCTCGTCGTTCTGGTTCCGTGCGGGACGGACGGACCGGGGCCGGGCCGGTCCTGTCAGCAGCGCAGGACCTCGGAACGCAGGGGACGGGAGTCGTACGGCGGGTCCGCCGGTACGGGCAGGGGGAGCCGTGCGGTGTGGGCGGGCCCGGGGACCGGCGCGGAGGCCGGCGGAGCGGCGGTGCGGCGCACGGCCCGGGCCGGTGGGCGCAGGGCGGTGTCGAGGAAGTCGCACTCGACGGTGGTGCTCTCCCCGGAGACGGTCGCTGTCGGGCCCGTCACCGCCTCGGCGTGGGCGCCCGGCACGAGCAGGGCGAGCAGCAGGACGAGCACGCGCAGCCAGATGTGCCGGCGGGGGCGGCGGGTTTCCGGCTGCGGTTCGTGGCTCACGGGACGTCATTCCCCCCGCCGTACGCCCGGCTCATCCCGCAGACCGGGAGATCCGCCCGCTCGGCCCAGGCCGGCGAGGACCCGGGCCGAGGGCGCGGGGCGTCGTATGTCGGAGGCGTCGTGCTCCGGGCCCCAGGGGGAGCCGTCGGGTGGCTCGCTCATGGTTCATGCTGGGATCGCACCGCAGGCAGCCGCCACCTGAGCCGGGCCGGCCGAATGACGCCGGCGCGCCGGGGCCCGGGGTGCGTGCCCGGGTGCTTGCCGCTGCTCGGGGATGCCCGGTGGGGCCAGGACTCGGTGCCCTGCTTGCCGGTACGTCGGGGGCAGGAGCCATGCCCCGCACCCGGCCGCGTCGCGTTCCGGTTCGGGACTGCGCCGGCGTCTCCCGTGCTCGCTGCTTGCCGGTGGTTCCGGGCGAGCCTGTGGTCCGCGCTCGTGGCCGGACGCCCGGTGCCCGGGAGTCGGCTCAGGTGCGGCCGCGTGCTCGCCGCTTGCCCGGTCCTCGGCGCTTGCCCGGGTCCTCGGCGGGCGAGCCGGGAAGGCGGATGCCCGCATCGGCACGCTCCGCCGTCGGCGGCCCTTCGTGGTGCGGTCGGCCGGTGTTCGGGGTCACCTTCCGGAGGCCCTTTCGCGGTCCGGCCGGTTGGTGCTCGCGTCCACCGCCGGAGGCGCGCGCGGGCCGGCCGGTGTCCGCGGCCACCCGCCGGAGGCGTGCGCGGCCGCTACTTTCCGGTGCTCCTGGACGCCTTGGCCGCTGCCTTCATCTCCTGCTTGTGGGCCCGTACCTTGACCAGTGATTCGGGGCCGGTGATGTCGGCGACCGAGCGGAACGAGTCCGGCTCGCCGTAGGAGCCCGCGGCCTCTCGCCAGCCCGTGGGCCGCACCCCGAGCTGCTTGCCGAGGAGGGCGAGGAAGATCTGGGCCTTCTGCTTGCCGAAGCCGGGCAGTTCCGCGAGCCGCTTCAGCAGGTCCTTGCCGGTGGCGACGTCCTTCCAGACGGCCTCGGCGTCACCGTCGTAGTGCTCGACGAGGTACTGGCACAGCTGCTGGATCCGCTTGGCCATGGAGCCCGGGTAGCGGTGCACCGCCGGTTTCCGGGAGAGCAGCGCGGCGAAGGCCTCCGGCTCGTGCGCGGCGATCTCGTGCGCGTCCAGGTCGTCGCCGCCGAGCCGCTGGGCGATCGTCGCCGGGCCCTTGAACGCCCACTCCATCGGGACCTGCTGGTCCAGCAGCATGCCGACCAGCGCGGCGAGCGGGCTGCGGCCGAGCAGCGCGTCGGCCTCGGGATCCTGGGCGAGGTGAAGGGTGACGTCCATGCCCCGATCATCCCCCGGCGCGGGCCCGGCCGCCGCTCAGGTCGCCCGCCAGTACCCCAGCGCGTGCACCCGCTGCTTGGGCAGGCCCAGTTCCTTGCGGACGTACGCCCCGAGGGCCCGGGTCGTCGCCGTGTCGCAGGCGATCCAGACGTACGGGTCGGCCGTCTTCCCGAGCAGGCCGGGCAGGTCCGCCTTCACCCGGTCGACGAGGTGCGCGCCGGAGTCCTGGCGCGGCACCTTGCGCAGCTCGTGCCGGTCCGGGTCGGTGCGGAACGGCAGGTCGTCGTCGCCGCCCTCGAACCAGACGGTGGCCGGGGCGGAGCCCAAGGCGTCCAGGAGGGAGTTGATGGCCGGGAGCGAGGCCGGGTCGCCGACGGCGAAGACGTGCGAGGGCGCGGGGCTCGGGTGTTCGAAGCCGGTGCCCTGGACGGTCGCCTCGATGGTGTCGCCGGGCTTCGCCGCCCGGGCCCAGTCACTGGCGCACCCCTCGTGCAGGGCGAACTCCAGCTGGAAGGTGCCGGCCTCGGCGTCCGGGTCGACCAGGGTGTAGGCCCGCTGGTGCGGCTTGCCCGCGTTGTCGAACCACAGCCGTACCCACATGGTGGGGTGCACTCCGGTCGCGGCGAGCAGACCGCCGTCGGTGAAGCGCAGCCGCCGGTAGTCCGGGGTGACCTCCTCGACGTCCGTCACCGTGAACTCGAAGTCCTTGCCGCGCAGCAGTCTGAGGACCGCGCCCTCCCAACCCCGCCCCTGCCCCATCGCTTTTCCGCCCCTTCGCGTACGATTCCGGCCACAGCTGTGACTTAGGCAAGCCTAACCTAAAGAACATTCGACCTGAAGGAAAGAGGAGACCCGGCGTGACCACCGAGATCTACCGTGATGCCTGGGGCATTCCGCATCTGCGCGCGGGCAGCGCGGCCGGACTCGCCCACGCCCAGGGCCTCGTCACCGCCCGCGACCGGGCCTGGCAGCTGGAGGTCGAGCGCCACCGGGCGCAGGGCACCTCCGCGTCGTTCCTCGGCGGAGGCGCCCTGGCCTGGGACCGGTTCGCCAGACGGGCCCGGCTCGACGACACCGCCAGACGCTGCTTCGCGGACCTGGAGAGACGGGACCCCGAAACGGCGCGGTGGGTGCGCGCATACGTCGACGGGGTCAACGAGGGTCTGGCCGGCAGCACCGCCCCCGAGTTCGCCCGCACCGGCCTCACCCCCGGCCACTGGGAGCCCTGGACCCCGCTCGGCGTCTGGCTCGCCACCCACATCCTCTTCGCCGGGTTCCCCGCCAAGCTCTGGCGCGAGCAGGTCGCCGCCCACCTGGGCACGGACGCCATCGGTCTCTTCGCCGCCGACGGCCCCGGCACCTCCGGCAGCAACGGCTGGCTGGTCTCCGGCGAGCGGACCGTCACCGGGCGGGCGGTCATCGCCGGGGACCCCCACCGCTGGATCGAGGACCCGGGCGTCTACCAGCAGATCCACCTGTCCTGCCCGGAGTTCGACGTCGTGGGCCTGGCCGTCCCGGGTGTCCCCGGCATCGCCCACTTCGGGCACACCGGCACGGTCGCCTGGGCCATCACCAACGCCATGTCCGACTACCAGGACCTCTACCGCGAGCGGCTGCGGCGCACCGGCGCCGGGGTGGAGGCCCTCGACCCGGACGGCAGCTGGCGCCGGGTGGCCCGGCACACCGAGACCGTCGAGGTGGCGGGCGAGGACCCGGTCGAGGTCGAGGTGATCGAGACCGGCCGCGGCCCGGTGATCATCGGCGGCCCCGAGGGCCTGGACGGCGACCCGGCCGACCCCTCCGGCCTGCCCGTGGCGATCAGCCTGCGCTACCCGCCCCGCGTCACCGGCGACCTCGGCTTCGCCGCCCTGCTGCCGCTGCTGCGGGCCCGCCGGGTCGCCGACGTGGACCGGGCCTTCGACCAGTGGGCCGAGCCGGTCAACGTCGTCCAGGCCGCCGACACCGAGGGCGGCGTCCTGCACCGCGTCGCCGGGCGGGTGCCGCTGCGCGCCGGGAGGAACTCCCTGCGGGTGGTGCCCGCCTGGGAGCCAGGACACGAGTGGCGGGGCTGGCACCCGGCACCGCGCGCCGGGCTCACCGACGGCGTCGCCGTCATGGCCAACCAGCGCGGCCCGGCCGCACCCCTCGGCGTCGAGTTCGCCCCGCCGCACCGCGCCGACCGCATCACCGCGCTGCTCGCCGGCAAGGAGCGCTGGTCCGCCGCCGGCATGCCCGCGATCCACATGGACACCCATCTGGCGTCCGCGGCCCCCCTCCTGGACCGCCTCGCCGCCCTCGACGACCTCACCCCCGAGGCCGCCGTCCTCCGGGACCGGCTCCTCGGCTGGGACCGCCGCATGGACGCAGGCAGCGCCGACGCCGCCCTGTACGCGGCCGTGCGCGCAGCGGTCGTACGGCATCTCGCGGCGCACCCCGCGTTCGCCGCGCTCACCACACCACCGGTGTACCCGGAGGTCTTCCAGCCCTGGCTGGCCCTCGTCCCCCGGGTCGGCTTCGCCCTCGAACACCTGCTGCGGGCCGGGGAACTGTTCGGCGTCGACCGCCCGGCGGCCGTCCGCGCGGCGATCGAGGAAGTGGCCCTGCGCCCGCCGGCCGGTGTCTGGGGCGACACCCACCGCCTCGCCCCCTGGCGTGCGCTGGAGCCGGAGCAGCCGTACGACGAACCGGGGCTGTCCGGCGACCACGACTGCGTGCTGTGCACCTCGGGCGTGCCCGGCCTCACCGACCGCGCAGCCCGCGGCCCGGCCGCCCGGTACGTCTGGGACCTGGCCCGGCGCGAGGACAGCCGCTGGGTCGTCCCGCTCGGTGCCTCGGGCGTCCCCGGCTCGCCCCACCACCGCGACCAGCTCCCCCTGTGGCTCGCCGGAGACCTCGTCCCGGTCGTCACCGACTGGACCCAGATGAAGAAGGAACGCGATGTCTGACCCCTACGCCTCCCGCACGCCCGTCCACGAACAGGTGGTCGACGGCTTCGGCACCGTCCGCGTCCTGCCGCTCGACCCCGGGGCCGACGCCGCCGTGATCCACCGCTGGGTCGGCGAGGAGCGGGCCGCCTTCTGGGGCATGACCGAGCTGACCGAAGAACAGGTCGCCGCCGTCTACGCCCACATGGCCACGCTCGACACCCACCACGCCCACCTCGTCGTCCGGGACGGCGAGCCGGTCGCGCTCCTGCAGACCTACGAGCCGGAGGCCGACCGGGTCAGCGAGTGCTACGACGTCCGCCCCGGCGACATCGGCGTCCACCTGCTGCTCGCCCCCGCGGGGCCGGGCGGCGGACAGCCCGGCTGGACCGCCCGGCTGGTCGCGGTCATCGCCGCGTACGTCCTGCTCGGGCTGGACCGCCGGCGGGTCGTGGTCGACCCGGACGTGCGCAACGAGAAGGCGGTCACCCGTTTCCTCGGACTCGGCTTCGCTCCGGGCCCGGTGGTGGTCCTGCCGGAGATCGACCTGCCGGACGTGTACCTGCCGGAGAAGAAGGCACAGCTCGCGTTCCTCGACCGGGAGCTAATGTTCCCCGGGTGACCCCCGAGGACCTCATCGCCCACTACGGCCTGGAGCCCATCCCGAGCGAGGGCGGCCTCTTCCGCCAGACCTGGGCCGGGCCCGAACGCCCCGACGGCAGGCCGGAGGGCACGGCGATCGTCGCGCTCCTGACGGCGGACGACTTCTCCGCCCTCCACCGCCTGCCGACCGACGAGATCTGGCACTTCTACCGGGGCGACCCCCTGGAGCTCCTCCTGCTCGCCCCGGACGGCACCGCGCGAACGGCGGTGCTCGGACCGGATGTCCTGGGGGGCCAGCACGTGCAGTTCACGGTTCCGGCGGGCACGTGGATGGGCGGCAGGGTGGCAGCGGGCGGCTCTTGGACCCTCTTCGGCTGCACGATGGCCCCGGGCTTCACCTTCGCGGGCTACGACCACGGGGACGCGGCGGAGCTGACCGCACGTTATCCGGCGGAGGCGGCCCGGATCGCGCGACTGTCCCGGCCTGCCCCTCGGCCGCCATCCCGTTGAGCGCTACACGGATCCCGTCCGTACATAACCGGAGCCGTCCAGCCCGACCCCGGAGAACCACGTGGACCAACGGCGGAACGAGGATCGCCATGCCGGACAGCCCCGGCGTTTCCGAGCCCTGGTGCTGCTGGGCACCGTGCTGGTCCTGCTCCTCGCCGGAGCAGCCCCCGCCTCCGCCCACGCCGCCCTGCGCGGCACCGACCCGGACGACGGGTCCCTCGTCCGGCAGGCCCCCCGCCACATCACCCTGACCTTCACCGAGTCCGTGGGCCTGCTCGACGACTCCTTCCGGGTGTTCGGCCCCGACCAGCGCCGGGTCCACACCGGCGAGGCCACGCACGCGGACGGCCGCTCCGACACGGCCCGGGTCGGCCTGCCCGGCAAGCTCGCCGAGGGCACCTACACCGTGGCCTGGCGGGTCGTCTCCGCCGACAGCCACCCCGTCTCCGGTGCCTTCAGCTTCTCCGTGGGGAAACGGTCCGCGACCACCGGCCAGATCGACATGGGCCCGGCCGAGGACCCGCTCACCCGCGGCCTCTACGACGCCGCCCGCTACCTCGCCTACCTCGCCGCCGCGCTGCTCGTCGGCACGGCGGCGTTCGCGCTGCTGTGCCGTCCCGCGCACACCGCCCCGCTGCGCCGGCCGCTGGTGGCGGCCTGGTGGACGCTGCTGGGATCGACGGCCGTCCTGCTCCTGCTGCGCGCCCCCTACGAGGCGGGCACGGGCCCGGCCGCGGCCTTCGACGGCTCCGCCCTCGGCCGCACCCTGACCGGCCGCCCGGGCCTCGCCCTGCTCGCCCGGCTGCTCGTCCTCCTGCTGACGGCCGCGTTCCTGATCGGGCTGTCCAGGCGCCGCGACACCGTGAAGCGGCCCGTCGCCCTGGCGATCGGCACGGCCCTGGCCGCGGCGCTGGCCCTGACCTGGGCGGCGGCCGAGCACGCCTCCGCCGGGATCCAGGTGCCGGCGGCGATGACGTCGTCCGTGGTGCACCTGCTGGCGACCGGCGTGTGGCTGGGCGGCCTCGTGGCGCTGCTGCTGACCCTGCGCCGCTCGCCCGGCGACGACCTGGTGGAGGTCGTGCCCCGCTTCTCGCGGATCGCTTTCACCTCGGTGACCGTCCTGGCCGTCACAGGCCTCTACCAGTCCTGGCGCGGCCTCGGCTCCCTCCCCGCGCTGACCGGCACGTCGTACGGCCGTCTGCTGCTCGCCAAACTGGCCGGGGTGGCCGTGCTGTTGCTGGTCGCCGGCTACTCGCGGCGCTGGACGGCGCGGATCGCGGCGCCGGCCGCCGCGGCCCGGGCGGCCGTGCCGGCACCGGTCCCGCAGCCGGTCGGCGGGCCGTCCGGGGGCCGTGAAGCCGCCGCGGAATCCGGGGCACCCGGCCCCGGACAGACGCCCGGGGAGCCGGAGTCGCCCGACGGCCCGGTGCAGCCGACAGCCGGGTCCGGCGACCCGGGCGTCCGGCGCCGCCTGCGCCGCTCCGTCCTGGTCGAAGTCGCCGTCGCCGCCGTGGTGCTGCTGATCACGACCGTGCTCACGGGAACCCTTCCGAGCCGGGCCGAGGCCGAGGCGGCCCAGCAGGCCCCGGTGGGCGCGCTGCCGCCCACGACAGAGATCACCGTGCCCTTCGACACGGGCACGGATTCCGTGACCGGAAGCGGAAAGGTACTGATCACCCTGGACCCGGCCCGCGTTGGCGAGAACGGAATGCAGGCCGTCGTCTACGGCTCCGACACGGGCCTGGTGGCGGTCCCCGAGGTCCGCATCACCTTCACCCTGCCCTCCCGCGAGGTCGGCCCGATCGACGCCGAACTCGTTGACCGGGGCGGCTACTGGAGCACCAACTCCGTCAACCTGCCGCTCGCCGGGGACTGGACGATGAAGACGACCGTGCGGGTGTCGGACCTGGACCAGGTGTCGGTGGAACGCCGGGTGCGGGTCGAGCCCTAGGCAACCGCGCCGCCGTCGGCGGGGCGTCGTCCGCCGGCCGGTCCTCGTCGAGGAGCCGTGCCATCGTCTCGGCGGCGCTGACGGCGGCGTCGCCGCAGCAGTTGTTGAACAGGACGTGGACCTGCTCGGTCCGCTCGGCCAGCCGGCGCACCCGGGGCAGCCACTCGGCGAGTTCGTCCTCGCCGTACACGTGGCGGAACCGGTCCTCCTTGCTGCCGGTGCCCCAGGCAGTGTTGCGGCCGTGGAAGCGGACGACGGACAGCCGGGGCGAGGTGACGGGCGTGACCGGCGGGACGGAGGAGGCGAGCCGCTGCGTCATGTCGACGGCCACCGCGGCCATGCCGTGCCGGGAGAGCAGCGCGCACGTCGCCTCGGCCTGCCCCGGCTTCCACCAGGAGGGGTGGCGGAACTCGACGGCGATCGGCCAGCCTCCGGTCCGCTCGGCGCATTCCCGCAGGAACACCTCCGCCCGCTGCCCGGGCCGGAACCACGGCGGGAACTGGAACAGCACGCTCCCGAGCCGCCCGGCCTCCCGCAGCGGCTCGATGCCGGCCGTGAACCGGGCCCACACCTGATCCAGCACCGCCGGGTCCCGGTGCTCCGCCCGCAGCCCGTCCGGCATCACCGCGTCCCGGGTGGGATGCCCTGTGAGCAGCGAGAACGCCTTCACGTCGAACACGAACCCGTCCGGCGTCCGCTCGGCCCACAGCCGGCTGTTCCGCTCGCCCGGCAGCGCGTAGTACGAGGCGTCGACCTCGACGACACCGAACCGCTCGGCGTAGTGCCGTAACCGCCCCTCGGCGTCCCGTCGGCCCGGGGGATACCAACCGCTGCCGACCAGTGCCCGGTCGGTCCAGGAACACGTGCCCACCAGGATCTGACCCATGGGGGAGCGGTTACCCGGGCCGGGCGGCGGCAGGCTCCGTTTCCGGGCGTGGTCCTCACGGTGAGAGCCGACCCGATCGGGGTAAGCAGGTGATATCTACGCATATCAGGGGTTATGGCCGATTCCCCCGAGAGTGAGATGACCGATCATGGAGCAGCCCGCCACCGTCGGCCGGGCCACCCGGCCGTCCGGCGAAGAACCCGAAGCCCTCGACGCCCTCGTCGGCGGAGCCCTCACGGCGCGTGTCGCCCTCGACGAGCACGGCGTGGTGACCGGCTGGAACGCGGGCGCCGAGCGGCTCCTCGGGTACTCGGCCGGGCAGCTGACCGGCCGCCGTGCCGCGGATCTGCTGGCCGAGCCGATCCCGGTGCGGGGCGGTCTGCCCACGCTCGCCGGGCTGCCCCGCTGGAACGGCGACGTCGCCCTCCGGCACCGCGACGGCCGGCAGCTGACGGTCGGGATCGTCGCCCACCACAGACCACCCGGCGCCGACGCCCCCGCCTGGCTCGTCGTCTCCGCCCTGACCGGTCGGCAGCCCCCGGACGGCCTCGACGAAGCCCTCGTGAGCTGGAGTTTCGCCCAGTCCCCGTGCTGCGCCCAGGCGATCTACGACACCCGGCTGAGACTGCGCCGGGCCAACGCCGAGATGGAGCGCGCCACGGCGCTCACCGAAGAGGAGATGCGCGGCCTGCGCGTCTGCGAGATCGTCGACGACGACGCCGGTCTGCGGGCGGAACGCACCATGGCCCGGGTCCTGCGCACCGGCGAGCCGGCGTACGAGGAGAACTACCTGCGCGCGCCCGGCGAAGGCCATGAGCACGCCTGGTCGGTCTTCATGTCCGCGCTGCGCGACCACGAGGGCACCATCCGGGGCGTCTGCTTGTCCGCGCACGACATGACGGAGCAGTTCTGGGCCCGCAAGCGGCTCCAGCTGATCGCCGAGGCCGGCCGGCGCATCGGCGGCACGCTCGACGTGACGCGCACGGCCCAGGAGCTGGCGGACGTGACCGTCCCGGTCCTGGCCGACTTCGCCAGCGTCGATCTGCTGGCCGTGCTGGACGACACACGCGAGCCGCCCGCGCAGCCGGTTCCGGCGGACGGGCCGCTGCTGCTGCGCCGGGCAGCGCTTCAGTCGGTGACGCCGGGCGCACCGGAGGCCGTCGTGGCGGCCGGCGCGGTGGACTCCTACCCGGCGGGCTCGATGCCCTTCGAGAGCCTGCGCACCGGACGGCCCACCCTGTACGAAACCACCGACACGGCGTTCACCGCCTGGCTGGCCCGCGATCCGGCCCGCGCCGCCCGGGTCCGGGCGTTCGGCATCCACTCCGTGATGGCCGTGCCGCTGGTCGCCCGCGGCAGCACCCTGGGCGTCGCCTTCTTCGTCCGGCACCGCAATCAGGAGGCGTTCCAGCAGGACGACCTGGTGCTGGCCGGAGAACTGGCCGCCCGGGCCGCGGTCAGCATCGACAACGCCCGCCGCTACACCCGCGAGCGCGCCACGGCGGTCACGCTCCAGCGCAGCCTGCTGCCGCAGCGGCTGCCGCGGCAGGCGGCCGTCGAGGTCGCCTCCCGCTACCTCCCGGCGGGCGGGCACGCCGGTGTCGGCGGGGACTGGTTCGACGTCATCCCCCTCTCGGGGGCGCGGGTGGCGCTGGTCGTCGGAGACGTGGTCGGCCACGGCCTGGTCGCGTCGGCGACCATGGGGCGGCTGCGTACGGCGGTCCGCACGCTGGCCGACATCGACCTGCCGTGCGACGAGCTGCTGACCCACCTCGACGACCTGGTCGCCCGTCTGAACCAGGAGGAGGAGAGCGACGGCGAGGAGGCGGCGGCCTTCACGGGGGTCTCGGGCGACGTCGGGGCCACGTGCCTCTACGCCGTCTACGACCCGGTGACGCGGCACTGCTGCTTCGCCGGGGCCGGGCATCCCGTGCCGGCCGTGGTCGGCCCCGGCGGCACCGTCGACCTCGTCGGGCTCCCGGCGACGCCCCCGCTCGGCGTGGGCGGCCTGCCGTACGAGTCCACCGAGGTCGTCCTCCCCGAGGGCAGCCTGCTCGCCCTCTACACCAACGGTCTGATCGAGACCCCCGACCGGGACCTCGACACCGGCGTCCACCGGCTGCGGGAGGCCCTGGCCCGCCCGGCGGGCTCGCTGGACGCCTTGTGCGACACGGTCCTCGCCGATCTGCTGCCGCAGCGCCCGGCCGACGACGTGGCGCTGCTCATCGCCCGTACCCATGCGCTCGACGCGCGGCAGGTCGCCACCTGGGCGGTGCCGTCCTACCCGTCCGCGGTCGCGCAGACCCGTAAGGACGTGGTGGCGCAACTGGAGCGGTGGGGGCTCTCCGACGCCGTGTTCGTCACGGAGCTGGTCGTCAGCGAGCTCGTCACCAACGCCATCCGGCACGCCCAGCCGCCGGTTCAGCTCCGCCTGATCCACGACAAGACCCTGATCTGCGAAGTGTCCGACGGCGGCAGCACCGCTCCCCACCTGCGGCGCGCCCGCACCTTCGACGAGGGCGGCCGCGGCCTGCTCCTCGTCGCCCAGCTGACCGAGCGCTGGGGCACCCGTCAGAGCGCCACGGGCAAGACCATCTGGGCGGAACAGACCCTGTCCCCCGCGTGAGGAGCCACCGGCCATGACCACACCCATGTCCCACCGGGCCGCCCGCGCCCCCGTCCAGCAGGCCGCCATGCTGCTCGGCCTCGTCTTCCTGGTGGTCGGCGTGCTGGGCTTCATCCCGGGCATCACCACCGACTACGGCTCGCTGGAGTTCGCCTCCCACGAGTCGGGCGCCGAACTGTTCGGCCTGTTCCAGGTCTCGATCCTGCACAACCTGGTGCACCTGGCGTACGGACTCGCCGGGCTGATCCTCGCCGGCACGGCCGCCGGGGCGTACTCGTACCTGCTGGTCGGCGGCGCCGTCTACCTGGTGCTGTGGGTGTACGGCCTGTCCGTGGGCCACGACAGCGACGCCAACTTCGTCCCGCTGAACACCGCGGACGACTGGCTCCACTTCGTCCTGGGCATCGCCATGATCGGCCTGGCCCTCGCCCTCGGCCGGCGGCGCGGCACGCGCACCGGCGCACGGTAAGGAGCACCGGCGACCGCATGCAGACCTTTCTGCCCTACCCGGACTTCCGCACGACGGCCCTGTCCCTCGACCGCCGTCGGCTCGGCAAGCAACGCGTCGAGGCCCTACAGGTCCTGCGCGGCCTGGTCGTCCCCGGCTACGGCTGGCGCCGCCACCCGGCCGTGAAGATGTGGCTCGGCTACGAGGAGGCGCTGGTCCGCTACGGCCTGGAGATCTGCCGCGTCTGGCGCGAACAGGGCCACCAGGACACGTGCGCGGCGACGCTCGTGGCCGATCTGGCGGCGGCCCGGCCCCATGCCCCGATCCGCGACCAGCCGCAGCTCGCCGACGAGGGTGAACTCCCGCCCTGGCTGGGCGACGACCCCTTCCACGAGAGCCACCGCTCGGCCCTGGTCCGCAAGGACCCGACGACCTACGCGTCGCTCTTCCCCGGCGTGCCGGACGACTTGCCGTACGTCTGGCCGGCGTCGGACCGCGGGACCGGACCGGACGGCGAGGCCTGACCGGGCCGTAGAGGGGAGTTAGGCGGCCCTGCGGCGCGCCGGACGCCTGGTCGCGGCGGGCTGCTCCGGCAGGTCCTCGACGAGAGGGAAGGTTTCGTCCTCCCCGAAGTCGGGGGCCTGGAAGGGATTGGTCGCCGGGGGCGGCGACGCCGCGCTGGAAAGGCTCGGCTGCCCTTCCACGGCGGAGAACAGCGAAGTCGGTTCGATGAGAGGTCTCTTTTCGGTTACTGGCCCGAGGCCGGGCCAGGGGTGCCCCGACCGGGCACGGAGGTCCTACAGCTTGGTCATCTTGGCGTAGGGGCTCAGGATCCGCATCTGCGCCGAACCGAAGTCGACGAGCGCGGCGATCCCGTCCTCGATGCCGATGACCCGGCCGAGCCCGTACATGTCGTGCGTGACCTGGTCACCCACGGCGAAGTACTTGGGAGCGGGGGCGACCGGAGCCTTGAAGGGGCTGGTAGGCAAGTGACGCTTGTGAGCAGCAGGCTTAGTCATTGGCCTCAGTATGCGCCTACTCGGGCCTGTTGCGCTGCGGCTGTCCACGTCCGGTGCCCGAACCGAGACCTCGGAGGAGCGTTGCACTGGCTCGAAAAATCGAACACATGATTGAATTCGGCCATGCGAACGTTTCCCGACGACCTCGTCCGGGCGCAACGCGAGTGGAGTGCCACCTACCGGCAGCTCGCCGATCGGCCCGGCCGCACCGAGCTGCGCCGGCGCCTGTACCGGCTGTCGGCGCAGGCGTTCTTCCACCCCTACTGGCAGCAGCGACGGCCGAGTCCCGCGGCCTGGTGGGAGCTGCGGGAGCTGGGGCGGAGGGCCGGGGGCGTCAGCGAGCGGCTCCCTCGATGACGCGCCGGCCTGCGGGACCGTACGTCCCGGACGATCCTGAAGGCATGTCCGGACCGATTCGTGTGATCGTGCATCCGCCGTCGCCCTCGGGCGGCCGGCGCGTCCGCGTGGACGGCGAGATCCTCGGCCTCGCCCACAACGTCGTCGACGTCGCCGAATTCCTCCGCCGCGCCGGACTGGAGATCGACCCGGCGGACGTGGCGGAGGTGCCGTGGATCGACTGGCGCGGGGTGGGGCCCGAGCACTGGGGTCCGGAGGCGGGTGGCTGACCCACGGGTCCGCGCATCCCGCCAAGACGGGTTTGTCCACCCTTTTCCTCTGGAGGACCCCATGAAGGACCTCACGTTCGAGCAGAAGCGTTCCCTGTCACGCCACGAGGCCGCCGACCAGCTCACGGCCCTCGCGGACGCCCTCAGGGAGGGCGGGGACGCCGAGCTGGACCTCGGCCCCGGGACGCTGGGCCTCCGGATCCCCGACGACCTCCAGAGTGAGCTGGAGATCGAGATCGGCGGCGGCGAGATCGAGCTGGAGATCGAACTGAAGTGGAAGACCGCCCCTCGGCGGGCCACGCCCCCACGGACCGGGACCGGCACCGAAACGCCCAAGCGGAAGAACACCCCCACCCCTGCGGGACGAGGCAGGAGCACGAAACGGTCCACCGCGAAAAAGGCGTGAGCGTTCGGCGGATCCAACCCGGACGGAGCCACTCGGCCCCCTTGTTTCTCCCTGGTCAGGGGGCGTCGTGGCTCGGGCCGGCGAGCCGTGTCCGCTCCACGTCACCTGGCGCGGCCCTGGCGGTCGGCGTCAATCGCCGGGGCGTTCAAGCATGTTCCTGCCGATCCCGTTCCTGTCGATCAGGTGCCCGCGCCTTCGGTGGTCGGCAGGAGTGCGGCCGATTCGGCGTCGTCCGGGCGGTGGGCCGCCTCGGCCGCCTTGCGCAGCACGGCACGGTCGACCTTGTCCACATCAGCGATCAGGTGAACCAGCACGCCGTCGTCGGGCACCGCGTATGCGTGGCTGTCACCGGCCTTGCGGTACCAGGCGTCGCCGTCGCGCTCACAGGAGACCTGCTTCTTCGACACCTCGCCCAACGGCTGCTTGGGGCAGCTCTCCGCCGTCATCGTGCCACGCCCCACGAAGAGGCCGAACCTGCTGCCGGCCTTTTCGGACAGATACGCCGCAGCGAACTCGCCGTTGTACGTGCCGACCGACTCCTGGGACACGGTGCAGCCGGAGACCTCGGTGACGTAGACGAGTTCCGGCGCGACGCCCCAGTCGCTCGCGGCGGCGGCAAGATCGGCGCTGTCGGCGGCCGCACCACCGCTCTCGTCCGCGCCGCACCCAGTGAGGAGAACCGGCAACAAGAGGAGAGGGAGCAGCGCACGCACGGGTCGCAACATGCGCACATCTTTCGCATGGGCATGCCACAGTCACAAGCGTTTTCTGGATGCCCGCACCCACATCTCCGGGGGCATGCCGCCACCACCGTGGCGGAGGTCGCCGAGGGGAAACGGAGACGGACAGCGTCGAACTCGTGAGGGGCTGCCCCCAACACGCTTCCACTCCGGTGGTGGCTGGATGGACGCACATGAACGGTGGTGACCGTCGCTGACTGAGACGGAAACCGAGACGGACCGGCACCCGGCCGGTCAGGCCGTTCGCATCACTGGCCGCATGCACATCCAGCGACCGCCGGGGCGTCCTCGGTCGCCTGGCTGGTGCAGCAGGCGTCCCCGGCGGCGTCGGGGTCGGTGCTCTTGCCGAGGTTGTCGGCGTCGGCCTTCACGACGTAGACCTCCCAGGGTTCCTTACCGGGGCCGTGGACCCACACCTTGTCCTGGAGGGCGTAGCAGCAGGAGGTGTCGTTCTCCTCGAAGGTGGCCAGACCGGCGTCCTTGAGCCGGGTGGTGGCGGCGTTGACCTGGTCGGTGGACTCGACCTCGACGCCGAGATGGTCGAGACGGGTCTCCTCGCCGGGCGTGCCCTCGATGAGGACGAGCTTGAGTGGGGGCTCTGTGATGGCGAAGTTGGCGTACCCCTCGCGACGCTTGGCCGGTTCGGTGCCGAACAGCTTCGAGTAGAAGGTGATCGACGCTTCGAGGTCGCTGACGCGAAGGGCGAGCTGAGCGCGAGACATGGCACGACTCCCAACGGGTTGCATTGATGTCTGTCGATGCAACATTGCGCTCTGAATCGAAGGATGTCAACATAGAGAAATGTCGAATCAAGAATTCGTTGTGCTGGGTCAGGACGATGCGGCCGGCAGTTGCTGCCCGGCGCGCTGCTCACGACCCCCCTGGACGAGGGCCAGGCGGTAGAGCTGGCCAAGGTGTTCAAGGCCTTGGGTGATCCAGTGCGGCTGCGTCTGCTGTCGATGATCGCCTCACGTGCGGGTGGCGAGGTCTGTGTATGTGACCTGACCCCGGCGTTCGACTTGTCCCAGCCGACGATCTCCCATCACCTCAAGCTGCTCCGGCAGGCCGGGCTGATCGACTGCGAGAGGCGAGGGACTTGGGTCTACTACTGGCTGGTCCCGGAGATGACCGACCGGCTTGCCGCGATCCTGACCCGTCCGGCAGGAGAATCACTCCCCGACCGCACGGCGTCTGCCGGGGCCGCCTCGTGAGCACTGCCGCCGCTGAAGGGAACGTGGCGGGACGCCTGTCCTTCGTCGACCGCTACCTGGCTGTCTGGATCCTCGCGGCCATGGCCGTGGGGCTCGGCCTGGGGCGCCTGGTCCCGGGCCTGGGTGACGCGCTGGCCAAGGTGACGGTGACGGGCGTGTCCCTGCCGATCGCCCTGGGCCTGCTGGTGATGATGTACCCGGTGCTGGCCAAGGTCCGCTACGACCGCCTCGACACCGTCACCAGCGATCGCCGCCTGTTGCTCCCGTCCCTCTTGCTGAACTGGGTCGTCGGCCCGGCGCTCATGTTCGCCCTGGCCTGGCTGTTCCTGCCGGACCTGCCCGCTTACCGCACGGGCCTGATCATCGTCGGCCTGGCCCGCTGCATCGCCATGGTCATCATCTGGAACGACCTGGCCTGCGGACACCGCGAAGCCGCCGCTGTCCTGGTTGCCCTCAACTCCGTCTTCCAGGTGATCGCCTTCTCGGCGCTGGGCTGGTTCTACCTCTCCGCCCTGCCCGGTTGGCTCGGCCTGGAACAGACCGGCCTGAACGTGTCGGTGTGGGAGATCGCCCGCAGCGTGCTCATCTTCCTCGGCATCCCGCTCGCGGCCGGTTACCTCACCCGCCGCATCGGCGAGAAGACCAAGGGCCGCACCTGGTACGAAGCCAAGCTCATCCCGCGCATCGCCCCCTTCGCCCTCTACGGCCTGCTCTTCACCATCGTCATCCTCTTCGCCCTGCAAGGCGACGCGATCACCTCACAGCCGCTGGACGTCGCCCGCATCGCCGTGCCGTTGCTGGTCTACTTCGCCGTCATGTGGGCCGGGTCCATGGCCCTGGGACGCGCTGTGGGTCTGGACTACTCGCGCGCCACAACGCTGGCCTTCACCGCTGCGGGCAACAACTTCGAGCTGGCCATCGCCGTCGCCATCGCGACCTTCGGAGCCACCTCCGGCCAGGCACTCGCCGGCGTCGTGGGCCCCCTCATCGAAGTGCCCGCACTCATCGGCCTGGTGTACGTCGCCCTGTACGCGCGCCGCTACTTCACTGCCCCAGCCGCCGCCCCCGCACCTCAGGAAGACGCAGCCCATGTCTGACACCACCATCCCGTCCGTCCTGTTCGTCTGCGTGCACAACGCCGGACGCTCGCAGATGGCCGCCGCCTTCCTCACCCATCTCGCGGGCGACCGCGTCCAGGTCCGCTCCGCAGGCTCCGCCCCCGCCGACACCGTCAACCCCGCCGTGGTTGAGGCCATGGCTGAGGCGGGCATCGACATCACGGCCGAGGTGCCCAAGGTGCTCACGGTGGAAGCGGTCCAGGCGTCCGACGTCGTCATCACGATGGGCTGCGGGGACACCTGCCCCGTCTTCCCCGGCAAGCGCTACCTCGACTGGGAACTCACCGACCCGGCCGGTCAGGGTGTGGAAGCGGTTCGCCCGATCCGCGACGAGATCGAAAAGCGCATCCGCGGCCTGGTCGACGAGATCGTCCCGGCGGGCCAAGCATGAGTCCCACAGGCACCGTTCACCGACTTCCCCGTCTGGAAGCGGCTCCTGCGGGACGCAGGCGTGCGGGACGGCCGTCTCCATGACGCTCGCCACACCGCAGCGACCGTGCTCCTGGTCCTCGGCGTCGACCACGCTCCGCAAGGGCGCGCAGCAAGTCGGCGACGCGCTGTGGGAGCCCCAGGAAACCGACTGAGACGGAAACCGAGACGGACAACGTCGAAGGGCCCCACCGCGAACGGTGGGGCCCTTCGACATCGTGCCCGGTGAGGCACTGGCGGAGGATACGAGATTCGAACTCGTGAGGGGTTGCCCCCAACACGCTTTCCAAGCGTGCGCCCTAGGCCTCTAGGCGAATCCTCCGCTGGGAACATTACATGACCGAGAGGAGTGCTCGCGAACTCGTTCACCGCCCCCGACATCAGGTAACCTTGGCGCAGCCCCTCACGCGGCGCTATCTGACTGAACTCCCCCAGGGCCGGAAGGCAGCAAGGGTAGGTCGGCTCTGGCGGGTGCGTGGGGGGCGTCTGCGTTCCCGGGCCGGGCCCGATGTCAGTGGGCGCCTATAACCTCGTATGCGTGTCGTCTCTCGCTCTGTACCGCCGCTACCGCCCCGAGACCTTCGCCGAGGTCATCGGGCAGGAGCATGTCACCGACCCGCTGCAGCAGGCGCTGCGGAACAACCGGGTCAACCACGCGTACCTGTTCAGCGGGCCGCGTGGCTGCGGCAAGACGACCAGCGCCCGCATCCTGGCCCGCTGCCTGAACTGCGAGCAGGGACCCACACCGACGCCCTGCGGTGAGTGCCAGTCCTGTCAGGACCTCGCGCGCAACGGCCCCGGCTCCATCGACGTCATCGAGATCGACGCCGCGTCCCACGGTGGCGTGGACGACGCCCGTGACCTGCGGGAGAAGGCCTTCTTCGGGCCCGCCCGCAGCCGGTACAAGATCTACATCATCGACGAGGCCCACATGGTCACGTCGGCCGGCTTCAACGCGCTGCTGAAGGTCGTCGAGGAGCCGCCGGAGCACCTCAAGTTCATCTTCGCGACCACCGAGCCCGAGAAGGTCATCGGGACGATCCGGTCCCGGACCCACCACTACCCCTTCCGGCTCGTCCCCCCCGGCACCCTCCGGGAGTACCTCGGACAGGTGTGCCAGAAGGAGACGATCCCGGTCGAGGACGGCGTGCTCCCGCTCGTGGTGCGGGCCGGCGGTGGGTCCGTGCGTGACTCGATGTCCGTCATGGACCAGCTCCTCGCGGGCGCCGCGGCGGACGGTGTGACGTACACCATGGCCACCGCCCTGCTCGGATACACCGAGGGCTCCCTCCTCGACTCCGTCGTCGAGGCCTTCGCCACCGGCGACGGAGCAGCGGCCTTCGAGGTCGTCGACCGTGTGATCGAGGGCGGGAACGACCCCCGCCGCTTCGTCGCCGACCTCCTGGAGCGGCTGCGCGACCTGGTGATCCTGGCCGCCGTCCCGGACGCGGCGGAGAAGGGGCTCATCGACGCCCCCGCCGATGTGATCGAGCGCATGCAGGCCCAGGCCGGCACCTTCGGCCCCGCGGAGCTGAGCCGCGCCGCCGACCTCGTCAACGAGGGCCTGACCGAGATGCGCGGCGCCAACTCGCCCCGTCTCCAGCTCGAACTGATCTGCGCCCGCGTCCTGCTCCCCGCCGCCTACGGCGACGAGCGCTCCGTGATGGCCCGCCTCGACCGGATCGAGCGCGGCGTGAACTACTCCGCGGGCGGCCCGTCCGGCATGCCCGCCATGGGATACGCGCCCGGCCCGGAGGGCCATGGGGGAGCCACTCCCGCTCCCGCTCCGGCCCAGACGGGTGGCGGCGGTCCGCTGCCTGCGGGCGGCGGCCCGGCTGCGGCCCGTGCCGCGGTCCGTGGGACCGGAGCACCGGCCGGCAGCGGTGGCGCCATGACCGGCAGCGGCGGCGGCCCTGCGGCGGCCGCGCCCGGCTCCGTCCCTCCGGCGGCGGGTCAAGGCGTGCCCCAGTCGCCGCCGGTCCAGAGCGCGCCGCCGTCGGCACCGACCGCCCCGCCCCCGGCGCACGCCGGCCCCGAAGCAACCGGCGCCCCCGCCCCGGTCCCCGGCCAGGAGCCCCAG
>NZ_WWIC01000020.1:0-788 GCF_009872555.1 Streptomyces sp. SID5643 | reverse complement strand
GGCGTGGGCGGCGACTGGTTCGACGTGATCCCCCTGCCCGGTGCCCGGGTCGCCCTGGTGGTCGGCGACGTCGTGGGGCACGGCCTGCACGCCGCGGCCACGATGGGCCGGCTGCGTACCGCGGTGCACAACTTCTCCGCCCTCGACCTGCCCCCGGACGAGCTTCTCGGGCACCTGGACGAGCTGGTCGCGCGGATCGACAGCGACGAGAACGGGGAGCGGGACCACGAGGGCGTCGCGGGCGCCACCTGTCTCTACGCCGTCTACGATCCGGCGTCCGGGAAGTGCTGCCTGTCCCGGTCCGGGCATCCGGAGCCGGCCCTGGTGCACCCCGACGGCACCGTGGAGTACCTGCCGGTGCCCGGTTCACCACCGCTCGGCCTGGGCGGCGCCGAACCCTTCGAGACCACCGAGGTCAGTCTCCCCGAGGGCTCGCGGCTGGTCTTCTACACGGACGGTCTGGTCGAGGACCGGGAGCGGGGCATCGACACCGGCCTGGAGGCGTTGCGCCACGCTCTGGCCGGCGCTCGCCGCTCGCCGGAGGAGACCTGCCAGGACGTCCTCGACGCGCTGCTTCCCGCCCGGTCGAGCGACGACATCGCCCTGCTCGTCGCCCGCACCCGGCTGCTGGACCCCTCCCGGGTGGCCGAGTGGGACGTGCCCGGCGATCCGGCGGTCGTGGCGGGCCTCAGGGCGGACGTCACCGGGCGGCTCAGGAGCTGGGGACTGGAGGAGCTGGCCTTCACGACCGAGCTGATCGTCAGCGAGCTGGTCACCAACGCCATCCG